>CAOOJO010000194.1 GCA_948496895.1 uncultured Acetatifactor sp.
AAGAATTGCCCGTCAGGAGATTTTTCCTGGCGGACTGCTCCTGGGTGCTTTCCTCCTCAGGGCTTTCCTCCCCGGAGGACTGCTGGGCCGCGCCCTCGCCGCTGGCGCTTTCCCCGGACGGGGAGGAGGCGCAGGAGGCCGTGGCGAAAATGGTCGCCGTGGTCAGGAAAAGCGCAAAGGCTTTTCTGATTGAGATTGCTTTCATGAGAATTACCTTCCTTTTCTTCTAAGTTTCAGTTCCCTTATGAGCCAATATTATACCACTTAATCCAAAAGAATGGAAGACGGGGACAATTGCGAATTGTTTGACGCGCCACTGTCCCCCGTGATAGACTGAACCCATCACCGGACAGCGGGAAGAGCAGGGATTCACGACCCTGCGGAAACGGAAGGAAACCATGGATATCGGAAAGACCATAAGACAGAGACGACAGAAGAGGAACATGACCCAGGCGGAGCTGGCGGCATTGCTGAACATCACGCCCCAGGCCGTATCGCGATGGGAGATGGCCATCTCCTACCCGGACATCGCCATGCTGCCGAAGCTCTCGGAGGTGCTGTGCGTCACCGCCGACGAGCTGCTGGGCATCAGGCCGCTGTCATCGGGCCGGGAAGCCGGGGAAGACGGTGGCGGGAGCGTGGTCTTAAACCAGAGCCAGGCAGACAGCATCTTCGACTATGTGCCGGGCCCTGTGTCCGAAAAGGGCAGGAGGATTCTTATCGTGGACGATTCGGATTACATGAGGGCGGCTCTGGAGGATGTGCTTGCGCAGCAGGGGCATACGATCCTACAGGCCAGGAACGGACAGGAGTGTCTGGATGTGCTGAGGCGGGAGACGGTGGAGGTGTGCGTTCTGGACATCGTGATGCCGGTCATGGACGGAATCACGGCCCTCGGGAAGATAAGGGCGAGCTGGCCGGAACTGAGAGTGGTCATGCTCTCCGCCCTGTCCCAGGAGAGCAATGTGCGGCTGGCCCTGGCGCTGGGGGCGGCGGCCTTTGTGGTGAAGCCCTTTCAGGCCCAGTGCCTGTTGGAGCGGATCGGGTGAGGAGGAGTCCTGGGCTGCGCACGGAAGAATCGCCAGGGAAGCGATTCTCTTCACGGATCGGACGGCGCAGACGGCATGATGGGAAGCCTGAGGGGAGCGGCCAGGGAGGTATGGATATGGCAAAGGCATGCGGCTTGCTGCAAAATAGCGGTTATGTCCTGCAAAACGTGTGGAAATACAACAGACGGATCCTGCTCCTGGTATCCGCCAATACGGTGGTCACTGCCCTGTCGCCCTTCATCGGCATCCTGTTCCCGCGCTATATCCTGGCGGAGCTCCTTGCCGCCAGGCGGCCGGAGCGGCTGTGCCTGCTGCTTGGGGCATTCTTCCTGGCGGCATCGGCGGCAGCCTACGCCGCCCAGTACCTGAAAGGCGTCTTCATGGCCCAGCCCGCCAAAGTGGCCGCCCCCTGCCTGGACGCGCTGTACCATAAATGCATGGACATCAGCTTCCGGTGCACGGAAGACGCCGGTTTCCTGGACAGCGTGCGCATGGCCGAGCAGGGCGGCGGCCGGAACAATTTCCGGGGGATCAGCGGCATGCTGCACAAATGGTTCCAGGCCCCCGGGGCGGTGGCGGCCCTGTGCGGATATATCGCCATCCTGTCAGGGCTTGATTTGTCCATCCTGGCATACCTGCTGTGCGCCGTGGCCGCGAACCACGCCCTGTCCCTGGCCCGGAAGAGGCATGAGCACAGGAAGTGCCGGGAGCTGGCGGGGGAGGAGCGGCGCTGCGACTATCTGTACCATGCCATGTACGACTTCTCCTACGGAAAGGAGATCCGGCTCTACGGCCTGTCGGACTGGCTGGGCGGCCGCTTCATGGCCTGCCGGGATAAAATCAGGGACGGGAAGGAATCCGTAAAGCGGTTCGAGATGTGGGGCGACTGGGCGGACATTTTCCTTTCCCTGATCAGGGAAGGCGTGGTCTTCGCCTTTCTCGTGGCCCAGGTGATGGGAGGCCGCATGACAATAGCCGATTTTACGATGTACGCTGCTGCGGTGGCGGGATTCCGCCAGGCTTTCGAGAGGGCGGCCGGACATTTGGCGGATCTCCAGGGACTGAGCATGGAGATCGGGGACTACCGGGCTTTCATGGCCAGGCCGGATGAGATGGTTCAGGCCGGGGAGCCGGTGCCCATCCCGCCCGGCCCCTACGAATTCCGGTTCCGGAACGTCTCCTGGAAATATCCGGACAGCACCCGGTATGTGTTCCGGAACCTGAACCTGACGATCCCCCGGGGCGGGAAGCTGGCCCTGGTGGGGCAGAACGGAGCCGGGAAATCCACCTTCATCAAGCTGCTCCTGCGCCTGTACGATGTGACGGAGGGGGAGATTCTGTGCAACGGAATCGACATCCGGAGGTTCGACAGGGACGCGTATTACGGCCTGTTCTCCGCCGTGTTCCAGGAGGTGCTCCCGTTGGGGTTCTCCGTGGCGGACAATGTGGGCGCGATCCATGGGCAGCGAATCGACAGGCGGCGGGTGGAACATAGCCTCCGGAAGGCCGGCCTGTGGGACAAGGTGAGCGGCCTGAGACGGGGCGCGGACACCTGCGTGCTGAAGGCCCTCGACGGGGAGGGTATGGAATTCTCCGGCGGGGAGAAGCAGAAGCTGATGATTGCCAGGGCCCTGTACAAGGACGGCCCCGTCATGGTGCTGGACGAGCCCACCGCTGCCCTGGATTCCCTGGCGGAGCAGGACATCTATGCGCGCTTCCACAGCCTGACGGAGGGCAGGACGGCCGTCTATGTGTCCCACAGGCTGGCGTCCACCCGCTTCTGCGATTGCCTGGCCATGCTGGAAGAGGGGAGGCTGGTGGAATACGGCTCCCATGAGGAGCTGATGGCCCAGGGCGGCAGGTATGCGGAGCTGTTCGCCGCGCAGGCGCAGTATTACAGGGAGGAGGCGGCACATGGAAAAGAGGAGGGCATCTGAGGACAGGACATCCGGGCGCAGGAGGTTTGGAGGCGCGATATCTGAGAATCCGGCATCCGTAAGGAAGGGAACCTTGCCTGTCATATGGCATTTCATAAAACTGTCCCATCGGATTTATCCGGGGTACCTTCCTCTGGCCATAGCCTCCGCGGCGCTGGGGGCCATAGCGCCGTTCCCCAGCATCGTCCTGCCAGGCTGCATCCTGGACGAGCTCACCGGCCCGGGCAGGAGGGAGCGGTTGCTTCTGTACATCGCCGTCCTGTCCCTGGGGAACGCCATAGTGGGGCTCGCAGGCAGCGTCCTGAAAAAGAGGCTCCGGACAGCAGGGGAAAGGCTTGCGGACGGCTTCGAGCTCCATGTGGGGCAGCATATCATGAGGATGGACTTCGGGAAGCTGGAGGATGCCGGGATATTGGACATGAAGGAAAAGGCCCTGTTCAACATAAAAATCCACGACGCGCTGCTGGGAGGGCCGCGGACTATGGTGGACATCCTCCGGCTGGCCATCACGCTGGCGTTCGCAGTGGGGATGATCGCCGCGCTGAGCCCTGTGCTTGTGGCCGTCCTCCTTGGGCTGGTGGCGGGGAACGCATGGGTCTACCGCCGGATCCAGGCCACGAAAGACCGGTTCTATCAGGACATCGCCGTGTATAACAGGCAGTTCGGATATTTCCGGGAGCTGACCCAGGACTTCCGCAACGCCAAGGACGTGCGGATCTACAGGATGTCGGGATATATCAGGCGGAAGATTAGGCGCTACCATGATTCCGCCAACCAGGTCTTCCATGAGATGTTCCTGAGGCAGAGGAGGAACGACGGCGTGTCCGCTGCCTTCATCCAGGCCCAGACCTTTGCGGCCTATGCCTTTGCCGTATGGGGCGTGTGCAGGGGGACGCTGATGATCGGCGGCTTTGCCGTGCAGGTCTTGGCCGCCAACCAGGTCTCCGCCGCGGCCACGCAGCTTCTGGCGAAGCTGGTGGACTTGCAGATGCTGGGCAAAGCGCTGGAGGATTATCTGGCCTTCGAGGCGCTGCCGGAGGAAGGGACGGCGGGAGAGCGGGCGATGCCGTCCGCGCTTTCCTCTGTCCGGCTGGCGGATGAGGGGCAGGAGGGAAAGCGGGCCCGGGAGGACATGGGTTCCGTGGAGATCGAGTTTCGGAATGTGTGGTTCCGATACCCCAATGCTCGGGACTATGCGCTGAAGGACATCTCCCTCCTGATAAAAAGCGGGGAGAAGCTGTCCCTGGTGGGCAGGAACGGCGCCGGCAAGACCACTTTCATCAAGCTGCTGTGCAGGCTCTACCGGCCCCAGCGGGGCTGCATCCTGCTGAACGGGATTGATATCGCCGCGTATCAGGAGACGGAATACCGTAAAATCATGGCGGTGGCCTTTCAGGATTTCAAGATATTCTCCTGCAGCGTCCGGGAGAACCTGAGCTTCGGGGAGGCGGCAGGGGACGACAGGGTCAGGGCCGCGCTGGAGCAGGCGGGCATCCTGGAGCGGATAGAGGGGCTGCCCCTGGGGATCGACACGCCTCTGTACAGGGAGTTCGGGAAAGAGGGCGTGGAGCTTTCCGGCGGCGAGATGCAGAAGATCGCCATCGCCAGGGTGATGTACAGGGATGCGCCCCTGGTGGTGCTGGACGAGCCCACCGCCAGCCTGGATCCCTATGCCGAGCAGGAGGTGTTCCGGCGGTTTGGCCAGGCGACGGAGGGCAGGACGGCCATCTACATCTCCCACCGCCTGTCCAGCTGCCGCTTCTGCGACGCGGTGGCGGTATTCGACCAGGGGCGGCTGGCGGAATACGGGAGCCATGAACGGCTGGTTCGGGACGGGAAGCTGTATGCGAAGATGTGGGAGGCACAGGCGCATTTTTATCGGTAGCATATAGCATATTCCTGTGCTGTCACAACGATCCATCCGCTGGCGGCAGGGAGGAATTACCTCCCGCCCTGTTTGGGAAGCTGCAGATAATCAATAAGGCGGGCTACTGCCCATATCATATTGATTGGCTACCGTTGTGCGGAAAATTACATGAAGGCAAGAGCCGAAAGACTTATGTCAGTTTTTTTAATTTAAAAAATTATCATGCACTCCTGGTGAATGCCGTTGACTTTTCATCGTATAAGACATAAGATTGAATAAAACACTAATGTCAAGCCCTGCGCGGGAAAGGAGCCCTCATGGGAATCTACCTAAATCCGGGAAAGAGCGGATTTCAGAGAATCATAAACAGTGAATATGTGGACAAAACAGGATTAATCGACCGAATCGCACCATAAGCAGGACAGAGAGGATAAAGAAACCATGAAAAACCAGGACAAGACCGAGCTCTTCGAGAAGATGGCAGTACCCGCAGCGGTAAGGAAGCTTATCATACCCACAATCATCAGCTCCCTGATCACCATCGTCTATAACCTGGCGGACACCTATTTTGTGGGCATGCTCAACGATCCTATACAGAATGCCGCCGTCACTCTGGTGGCGCCGCTGATGCTGGCCTTCAACGCCGTGAACAACCTGTTCGGAGCGGGCACCAGCAGCATGATGAGCCGTGCGCTGGGGCGGCATGAGCATGACACGGTGAAGCGCTGCTCCGTAATCGGATTTTACTGTACGTTATTTTGTTCTGCCATGTTCTCCCTGCTGAGCATCCTGTTCCGCCCTGTTCTGCTTGCCCTGCTGGGCGCGGAGGAAAGCACCATGGCCGCCACCGGCGCCTATATGCAGTGGACGGTCTGCTGCGGA
>CAOOJO010000195.1 GCA_948496895.1 uncultured Acetatifactor sp.
CAGAACCCTGCCTCAGGCGGTGAAAAAGGCGGTGGAGCTGCTGGAACGGCTGATGACGGTGCACATCGACAGAACCTACTGGGAGACCCTGGACGAGCAGGACATCGAGCTGGCGCTGGAGCGGGTAGACAAAGAGGGCGGACTGATACATACCAGCACCGGAAACCTGATTAAGATAAAGCAGGACTTTGATTGGTACGACCAGAGGGACCACACGGAGGTCACCATCGAACTGGTGCACGGTGATTCCGGCTCTGCGGTACTGGACGGCTATGGGAATCTGATTGGCATGGCCTTTGCCTATTCCGTGGATCCCACGCGGTACTGGTGCATCCCCCTGGACGGCATATTGGGGTGCTATGAGGAGATTACAGGCAGGACGCCGTATGTGTATTGAGCGCAGCAGGATGGAAGCCCTGGCTATAAAGCATTGTTTCAGGTATGGCTTGCCAGGGAGGAGGGATGTATGAGGTGCAGGTGAGGGCTGCTCCTGGAATGGCAGAGGACTGAAAGCAGAGCTTATGGAAGGCTATGGACAGGGCGGCACCGTAGCGCAAAGCGGATAAACCGCCCGGGCGGCAGTGAGGCTAGGAGGAAAAAATATGTTTTGTGTCAAAAATGGAACAGTGCATGACGGCGTGCACAGGGAGGGATACCAGGCGGACATCCTGGTGGAGGACGGCAAAATCAAGGCAATCGGGGAGAACCTGGAACTCCCGGGAGACGCGCAGGTGCTGGACGCGGCAGGCCTGCAGGTGTACCCCGGCTTCGTGGAGGCCCACGGGCACATCGGCTTGGACGGCTCCGGCATCGGCTACGAAGGGATGGACTACAACGAGCTGAACGATATCATAAGCCCCCAGATGCGGGGAATCGACGGCGTGAAGCCCCTGGATCCGGCATTGCCCAAGGCCGCCGCGGCAGGGGTGACCTGCGTCTGCGTAGGCCCCGGCAGCGCCAACGTGCTGGGCGGCACCTTTACCACGATCAAGACCGTGGGCAGACGGGTGGACGATATGGTAGTCCGGGACGGTGTGGCCATGAAATGCGCCTTTGGCGAAAACCCCAAGCGGGTGTACCGGGACAAGAAGGACTCCAGCCGCATGACCACCGCCGCGCTGCTCAGGGAGACCCTGTTCAAGGCCAGGGAGTACATGGAGAAGAAAGATGCTGCGGGGGATGACCTCTCCAAGCGTCCGGCCTTTGACATGAAGCTGGAGGCCCTGCTTCCCGTGATGAGGAGGGAAATCCCGCTAAAGGCCCATGCCCACGCCACAGAGGATCTGTTCACTGCCCTGCGCATCGCGAAAGAGTTCGATTTGAAGATTACTCTGGAGCATGTGACGGAAGGGCACCTGATCGTGGAGGAGCTGGTGAAGGAGGACGTGCCCCTGGCGGTGGGGCCTACCCTGGGCGCTGCGTCCAAGTTCGAGCTGCGCAACAAGAGCTGGACTACCCCCGGTGTCCTGGCGGCCGCGGGCTGCCAGGTGTCCATCATCACGGACTCCCCGGTGATTCCCCAGGAGTACCTGCCGCTGTGCGCAGGGCTGGCGGTGCAGGCGGGGATGGATCCCTTCGCCGCCCTCCAGGCCATCACCATCAATCCCGCCAGGCATGCGGGGATTGCGGACAGGGTAGGCTCCCTGGAGCCCGGGAAGGACGCGGACATCGTCGTCACGGACGGCTGCCCCTTCGAGGTGTCCACGAAGGTGAAGCATGTGTTCATCGATGGGAAAGCTGTCTGCACAGAGTGACAGCGGGATGATTCGGCCATGCCTCATAGATATGGGCCTGACGGCAGTGAAAGGGAAAGGGCCATTTTATGGAAAGTTCGGTTCTGCTGTCCGACCAACCGGCATGGGGCAATATATGGAAATAGAGTAATGGCATAGGAGGATGCGATGTATACAATCATAGACGGAAAAAAGATTTCCCAGGAAATCAAGGACGAGCTGCGGGAGAAGGTGGCGGCCATGAAGGAGCAGGGCATAGAGCGCTGCCTGGCGGTGATCCAGGTGGGCGCAGACCCCGCGTCCTCGGTGTACGTGCGCAATAAAAAGAAGGCCTGCGAGTACGTGGGAATCCGTTCCCTTTCCTACGAATTGCCGGAGGAGACCACGGAAGGGGAGCTTCTGGACATCATCGGGGAGCTGAACGAGCGCAAGGATGTGAACGGAATATTGGTACAGCTCCCGCTGCCGGCGCATATCGATGAGGACAGGGTGCTCCTTGCCATCGCGCCGGAGAAGGACGTGGACGGCTTCCATCCCGTGAGCGTGGGGAACCTGAGCATCGGCAGGCCGGGCTACGTGTCCTGCACCCCCGCAGGCGTCATCCAACTATTGAAGCGCTCCGGCATCTCCATAGAGGGGAAGGAATGCGTGGTCCTGGGCCGCAGCAACATCGTGGGCAAGCCCATGGCCATGCTGCTGCTTCGGGAGAACGGCACGGTGACGGTATGCCATTCCCGGACGAAGGATTTGCGGGAGGTCACGAAGCGGGCGGACATCCTGGTGGTAGCCGTGGGCAGGCCTAAGATGGTGGACGGAAGCTATGTGAAAGACGGGGCCGTGGTCATCGATGTGGGCATTCACCGGAACGAGGACAACAAGCTCTGCGGGGACGTGGACTTCGACAGCGTGGCCCCGAAGGCGTCCTATATCACCCCCGTTCCCGGTGGGGTAGGCCCCATGACCATCGCCATGCTGATGGCCAACTGCGTGGAGGGGATTTAGGAAGCGGGGGCGTATCTATGGGCTGCATCAGAAAAGCGGGAAGCCGGGATGCCTCCAGGTTAGCGGAAATACTGATTTTCACCAAGAGGATGAACTACAGGGAGATTTTCCGCAATGACAAAGTCTCGTTCGGGGAAATGCAGGTCTACCCTTTGGCGCAGGAGTACATCGCCTGTCCCGAAAAGCTGGAAGGCATCTGGGTGTATGAGGATGAATTCGTAAAAGGGATGATCCGCATAGAGGGCAGTGCGCTTGCGGAGCTATACGTGGACACCTTTTTCCAGAATGAGGGGATTGGGGCGGAGCTGATGGAATATGCCATACGGGAGTTTGGCATTCGGCATCTGCTTGTGCTGGAAAAGAACGTCCGTGCCATCCGCTTCTATCAGCGCCATGGGTTTTCCCTGACAGAGGAAAGGCGGCTGGAGGAAGGGACGACGGAGTATCTGGTGAAAATGGCCCGATAGCTATTGCGCTCTCAGCCATTCTTCCAGATGCTCCAGTATGCGGCCTCCTTTCAGCTCCTCCAGGGAGGCCTCCGCCCAGGTCGGGAACGTATCGCCCTCACAGGCGGCGAACAGCGTCACAAGGGGCGCCATAAAGGCATCCGCTTTTTTCTCCTCCTGCGGGGTGCCGTTCCCGTATTCTTCCAGGAAGGCCTCCGCCGCCTCAGAGGAGAGGGCGCAGGTCACGTTGCGGATATCGCCGTAAGCGATGCCTTTTCCCAGCAGATTGTAATCGAACATAAAGGCGCGTTCCCGGTCTTTCGACACGATCAGGTTCGTCCAGTAGAAATCATTGTAGGTCAATGTCCGGGGCAGCGCGTCTATTCGGCGGCGAATTTCATGGTAATGCTCTGCTATGGCCTGCCAGAGCGCATTTTCCGCTGTGCCCGTCTTCTCCGCAATCAATTTCATGTTGTCCGGGGTGATTGCATCGGATTCGTCATACATAAGAATCTCCATGGAATGCTTCGCTTCGTAGGAATGGCCTTCTTTCATGGAGTGCTTTGCTTCGCAGGAATGGCCTTCTTCTGTGGAATGCTTCGCTTCGCAGGAATGGTCTTTTTCTCCAGAATGCGTCTCTTCTCTAGAATCCCCCTCTCTCATGCCGCAGAGAAAAGCCCGGCCCTTGTCATGCAGCGTCCTGTACCATTTGGCGATGGCCCTTGCCACCGCTACATCGCCCAAATCCTCCTCCCTGCCCAGCCTGTAATCATCGTCCGCGTCCACGTCCGGCAGCAGCAGCGCGTTTTCCGTGTAGCCCAATAGCGGCAGGGTGGGGATGCCGAGCTTTGACAGAGTCAGGTAATTGCGGATTTCCCGCCTGTCCTCCGTTCTTTCAAAGACCTTCAGGATAAGTCTTTTCCCCTCCGATTCCGCCCGATACAGAGAGATTCCGGCCTTTGACCGGATCAGCGAACACACGGGACAGCGCAGACCCAGCTCCGTGAGCTGGAAAATATAGGAGGAGGGCGCAAGCTTGCAGGGTTGTCCCAACTCCGACAATATCCCGTTGATTCGCTCCAACAGATGATTATCTATGCCCTCCCAGCCAAGGAGCTCCGCGCCGCTGAACCGCTGTAGCTGCGCCAGGTACCGGATCCCATGCTGTGCGAAGCTCTGCTTTGCCTGCCCGGGAAGCCGCTCTGTCAGGAGACGGGAAGACAGGGGCTGCACTGGGGCTTTGCAGGGAAAGCCTTTCTCGAATTCGGCCAGCTCCGCCGGATCCACGGCATAGACGGCATCCTCCACGAACCGCCCCGCAATGCCCTCCAAAGCCCCCTCGTACAGCTCCATGGCCATGAGGGCGTCCGGACTGCTTCCGTCGGCGGACAGGATGCCATACCGGCTCGCCCTCCGGAACCCGAACCTGGGATAATAGTCGGGATGTCCGTAAAAAATAATCGCGCGGTATCCAAGCTCCGCCGCCCTGGCGATGGAATGGCGCATCAGGGCCGAGCCTATCCCCATCCTCTTATAGTCCGGGTGCACGCTCAAAGGGCCGAAGTTCAGAACTTCGGTTTCCGTGGAATGCCCTTCTTCCATGGAATGCCCTTCTTCCATGGAATGCGCCCCGCCCATGCCATCCGGGCGCCCCACCTTCGCCAGGCTGTAAATCACATGCCCCACGATCTTTCCCTCCGCCTCGGCCACGAAGTCCAGCTCCGGCACGAAACAGGGGAGGTTTCTCAGCTTGTGCACCAGCAGATGCTCCCCGTCACAGGTGGGATGATCCATGGCGCCCCAAAAGGCCTCCCGGGTCAGCTCCTCCACCTGGCGGTAATCTGCCGGCGTCTCTTTCCTGATTCTGATATCCATGGCTTGCTCCCTCCGGAAATTTTTTCCCATGCTCCTAACACATGCTGAATGCCATACGAAACAGTCCTCCACAGCGGCTATTATTTGAAAATTATAGCATTTTCCGGAATGAGGCGCAACGGCTTTTCTTCGTAGATATTTTTTCAGACAAAGGATTGATATATAGTTACAATATAAGTATAATATAATTATGGAAAGCATAAAATTTGAATGGGATGAAAATAAAAACCGTATCAATCAGGCAAAGCATGGTGAGTCACTGCTACCGTGGAGAGGATGATATCATCAGAATCATCTCAGCTAGGAAGGCTACGAGGAACGAGACAAAGACTTACAAAAGATATGCAGGAGGCGGCTATGAGAGAAGAATATGATATCGAAAATCTGAATCCCAGAAAAAATCCTTATTCCAGAAGGCTGAAGAAACAGGTCACTATCAACATTGACAGCGATACCATCGACTTTTTCAAAGAACAGAGCGAAGAATCCGGCATTCCGTATCAGACGTTGATCAATCTGTACCTGTCGGACTGCGCACGGCACAACAGACGCTTGCAGATGACATGGAAGTAGAGCATCCCTCCACTTTCTGATTGTACCGACAAAAATACTTGCTTTTCCCCCATTCTATGGTAAAATGAGGGAAACAATTGAATAGTGAGAGGTTTATTAATCG
>CAOOJO010000196.1 GCA_948496895.1 uncultured Acetatifactor sp.
GGAGGAGGAGCGCGCGGAGAGGATACTGGGAAACACCTGCGCGCTGCTGGTTGGCTGTTCTGTGGTCATGTTCCTGTTCTGCTACCTGCTGCGCAGGCCGGTGCTCTATCTGTTCGGGGCCAGCGACGCCTCCTATGTGTACGCGGACGCGTACCTGCGCATCTACCTGCTGGGGACGCCCTTTGCCATGCTCTCCACGGGGCTCAACGGCTTTATCAATGCCCAGGGCTTTCCGAAGACAGGCATGATGACCACGCTGATCGGCGCGGTCCTGAACCTGATTCTGGATCCCGTGTTCATCTTCGTGCTGGACATGGGCGTGGGCGGAGCGGCCCTTGCCACGATTTTGAGCCAGATCGTATCCTGCGTCTGGGTGCTGCGCTTCCTGACCGGCAAAAAGGCAGGGCTGCATATCCGGAAGAAGAACCTTCCCGTGGACTGGAAGCTGGCCCGGGAGATCGCCGCCCTGGGCATGTCGGGCTTCATCATGCAGGGGACGAACTGCCTGGTGCAGGTAGTGTGCAACGCCACATTGAAGATATACGGCGGGGATCTGTACGTGGGCATCATGACGGTCATCAATTCCGTGCGGGAGATCCTGTCGCTGCCGGTGAACGGGCTGACCAGCGGCTCCCAGCCGGTGCTGGGGTACAATTACGGGGCGAAGCGGTACGACCGGGTCTGCCAGGGGATCCGCTTCACGGCCTGCATGGGCATCCTGTATACCCTGTTGGCCTGGCTGGTGGTGATACAGTGCCCCCATCTGCTGCTATCGGTGTTCACGGAGGACGCCGCCATGCTGGAGGCGGGGACCGGCGCGCTGAAGCTGTACTTTTTCGGATTCTTCTTCATGGCCTTCCAGTTCACCGGTCAGTCGGCCTTCACCGCATTGGGGTATTCCCGGCAGGCGATTTTCTTTTCCCTGCTGCGCAAGGCCGTGATCGTGGCGCCGCTGACCATGCTCCTGCCCAGGCTGGGGATGGGCGTGGACGGCGTGTTCTGGGCGGAGCCCATCTCCAACTGCATCGGCGGGCTGGCCTGCTTCATTACGATGTATTTTACGTTATATCGGAAGCTGAAGAGAGAATTTTCTTAATTTTATATTGACAAATATGTCGGCTTTCTGTATAATGAGTCAGTGTGTGGAAAGAAAGTCTGCATGGGAGTCGCTATGTTAGTGAATTTAGCTGATGTGTTGACATCTGAAGGGATGGACATCGCGAGGGAGGTTCCCCTTGAGATGACCTGCTATGGGAACGGGACAGAGAGCTTTGAGATTCTCTCCGCTTCGCCGGTGTCTTTCACCGTATCAAATGTGGAAGAGGGCAAGGCGGTGCTGAAAGGGAGCGCAGAGGTGAGCCTCCGGGCAGCCTGCGGCAGATGTCTGGCGGAGGTGCCGGTGGCTTTGGCGCTGGAGTTCGAGCGGACAATCCTCTCGCCTGAGACAGAGGGAGAGGAGATGGACGACCAGAACTTTATGGACGGGTTCTCGCTGGATGTGGACGCTCTTGTGCACGATGAGATTTTGATGAACTGGCCGGCGAAGATTCTGTGCAAGGACGACTGTAAGGGCATCTGCCCTGTGTGCGGACAGAATCTGACCGAAGGGGAATGCGGATGCGACACATTCGTCCCCGACCCGCGCAGGGCAGTGATACAAGATATCTTCAAGAATAAGGAGGTGTAACGAGATGTCGATTTGTCCTAAGAATAAATCTTCCAAGAGCAGAAGGGATAAGAGAAGAGCAAACTGGAAAATGAAAGCTGCGACTTTGGTAAAGTGCAGCAGATGCGGCGCACTGATGGTGCCCCACAGGGTTTGCAAGGCTTGCGGTTCTTACAACAAGAAGCAGGTCGTGGATGTTGATTGATTTTTTCCGGTATTTGTACGGCATGTAGGGGTATTCTGCGGAATACCCTTTTTATGTGTGTCCTGTGAATGACGCGATATGAGTTCCGGGATGTCCGGAGGCTTAAATTTCTGCGGAAAAAGCCTTGATTTTTAAGAAAGATTACATTATCATAAAATAGAGTATGAGCTTCTGAAGGTACAGGACAGAAGACGGAAGGGCGGTTCGATGGCGGAGATGGTAAATGTAGCGGTAGACGCTATGGGCGGCGACAATGCGCCGTCTGAAATCGTAAAGGGCGCTGTGGAGGCCATAAATGCCGACAAGCGCGTGAAGGTGTTCCTGACGGGACAGGAGTCCCTGCTGAAGGAAGAGCTGAAAAAGTATACCTATGACGCGGAACAGATGGAAATCGTCCATGCGCAGGAGGTCATAGAGACCGGAGAACCCCCTGTGATGGCCATCCGCAAGAAGAAGGATTCCTCCATCGTAAAGTGCATGTATCTGGTGAAGGAGGGCAAGTGCGATGCTTTGGTCTCCGCGGGGAGCACCGGGGCCGTCCTGGTGGGCGGTCAGGTCATCGTGGGCCGCATCAAGGGCGTGGAGCGTCCGCCTCTTGCGCCCATCATCCCCCATATCAACGGCGTGAGCCTTCTGCTGGACTGCGGGGCAAATGTGGATGCAAGGCCCTCCCAGCTATTGCAGTTCGCCAAGATGGGCAGTATCTACATGGAGAGCGTCATTGGCGTCAAGAATCCCCGGGTAGGCCTGGTGAACATCGGCACCGAGGAGGAGAAGGGCAATGCCCTCACCAGGGAGACCTATCCCCTGCTGAAGAACTGTCCGGAGATCAATTTCATCGGCAACGTGGAAGCCAGGGAGATTCCCATGGGGGGAGCGGACGTGCTGGTGTGTGAGGCCTTTGCTGGCAATGTGGTCTTAAAGATGCTGGAGGGCGTCAGCGGAGCATTGATTACGAAGATTAAAGCTGGCATGATGATGAACCTCAGGAGCAAGATAGGGGCGCTTTTGGTGAAGCCGGCCCTGAAGCAGACCCTGAAGGACTTCAATACGGAAGCCTACGGCGGCGCGCCGCTTCTGGGCCTGAACGGTCTGGTGGTGAAGACCCACGGCAACAGCGAGGCTATCGAAATCAAGAATTCTATTCTGCAATGCATTGCATTCAAGGAACAGAAAATAAATCGGAAAATCAAGGAACAGATGGTTCTTGAGGACTAAGGAAAGGAGGATAGCTATGGAATTCGAAAAGCTGAAAAAGGTGATTGCGGACGTGCTGAACGTGGATCCCGATGAGATCGGCATGGACACCACATTTGTGGATGATTTGGGGGCCGATTCCCTGGATGTGTACCAGATCGTCATGGGCATCGAAGAGGAGTTCGATATCGAGATTCCCAATGATGAGGCGGAGAAGATTCACACCGTAAGGGAAGCAGTGGATTTGATTAAAGGTATGCTGGGCTGATACGGGTCTGGCCATATGGACTTTACAAGAGCAGTCCGTTATGTGACTGCTCATTTGCGTCCATGCAGGGCCACATTTTCGCCCGGAAAAGAGGATGGGATATGTTGGAGGATTATACAAAAGGATATACCATGGAGGTGCTGGAGGAGCGCATCGGATATCGGTTCCGGGACAGGAGCCTGCTGCGGCAGGCCATGACCCACAGCTCCTTTACCAATGAGCAGAAGATCCGCAAGGCGCAGAACTATGAGCGGCTGGAGTTTCTGGGGGACGCGGTGCTGGAGCTGGTCACCAGCGAATTCCTGTTTCGGGAGAACCCAAAGATGAGCGAGGGAGAGCTGACGAAAAAACGAGCGTCCATGGTCTGCGAACCGTCCCTGGCCTTCTGTGCCAGAGACCTGGAGCTGGGCCGGTTCATGCTGCTGGGAAAAGGAGAGGAGAACACCGGGGGAAGGGGCCGCGACAGCATCGTCTCGGACGCCATGGAAGCCGTGATCGGGGCCATTTTCCTGGACGGTGGCATGGACAAGGCCAAGGCGTTCATCGACCGTTTCGTGCTCTCCGACCTGGAAGACAAGCAGCTCTTCTACGACAGCAAGAGCAATCTCCAGGAGGTGATTCAGGGGAAGCTGAAGGAGGAGTTCAACTATGAGCTGCTGGAGGAGAGCGGGCCGGAGCACGACAAGCTGTTTCGGGTGTCGGTGAACATGGAGGGCAAGGTCCTGGGCACAGGGGAAGGAAAGACGAAAAAGGCGGCGGAGCAGCAGGCTGCGTACAGGGCGCTGTTGCTTCTGAGGGATAGAGGATGTATTTAAAGAACATAGAAGTGCAGGGCTTCAAGTCCTTTGCCAACAAGATAAATTTTCAGTTCCACAATGGAATCACGGGAATCGTAGGGCCCAACGGCAGCGGCAAGAGCAATGTGGCCGACGCGGTGCGCTGGGTCCTGGGAGAGCAGCGGGTGAAGCAGTTGCGCGGCGCCAGCATGCAGGATGTCATTTTCTCGGGCACAGAGAACAGAAAACCTCTCAGCTACGCCTATGTGGCCATCACGCTGGACAATACGGACCACCAGCTGGCCACCAGCTTCGACGAGGTGACGGTGGCAAGGCGCATCTACCGTTCCGGAGAAAGTGAATATCTGATCAACGGCAGCCCCTGCAGACTGAAGGACGTGAATGAGCTGTTCTACGATACCGGCATCGGCAAGGAGGGTTACTCTATCATCGGCCAGGGCCAGATCGACAAAATCCTGAGCGGCAAACCCGAGGAGCGCAGGGAGCTTTTCGACGAGGCCGCAGGGATAGTGAAGTTCAAGCGCAGGAAAGCCGCGGCCCAGACCAAGCTGGAGAATGAGAAGCAGAATCTCATCCGCGTCAACGACATCCTGTCCGAGCTGGAGAAGCAGTTAGGCCCTCTGGAGCGCCAGTCCGAGACGGCAAGGCTGTACCTGCGCAAGCGGGAGGAGCTGAAGCGCTACGACGTGAACGTCTTCCTGCTGGAGAACGCTCGCCTCAGAGAGCAGCTCGGGGGCGTGGAGGAAAAGCATGCCCTGGCCAGCAGGGAGCTTGCCGAGACCAGCCAGGCTTACGAGGGCATCCGGGAGGAATACGAGCGGATTGCGGAGGAACTGGAGAAGCTGGAGCGCTCTATCGAGGAAAACAGGAGCACCGTGACGGATGCCGGCCTTACCAGGGGCAAGCTGGAAGGCGAGATGAACGTGCTGAAGGAGCAGATCAATTCCGCCCGGGGGAGCGAGGCCCATCTGAACAACAGGCGCAGCGCCCTGGAGGAGGACATCGCCGCCAGAGAGCGGGACAGGGAGGCCCTGCTTTCCGAGAAGGGGGATACGGACGCAAAGGTTCAGGATATCACCGCGCTGGCCGATGCCGCCAGGCACAGGCTGGAGGAGGTCCAGACCAGGATAGAAGAGCTGAATAACAGCATTGAGACCGGGAAGAATACCATCATCGGGGAGCTGAACCAGCGGGCGACGATCAAGTCCAAGCTGGGGCGCTTCGACACCATGATGGAGCAGGTGAAGATTCGCAAGGCGGAGCTTCAGTCCAGGCTTCTGCGGGCGAAGTCCGACGAGGCGGCCAGAGAGGAGACCCTCAGGGGCCTGGAAGCGGAATTTGCCGCCGTCACGGAGGAAATCCGTCTCCTGAACGAGAAGGAAGCGGCCATGGAACAGGAGCTGGGCGGCTTCCGACAGGCCCTGACCCAGAAGGACGCCGCCCTGCAGGAGGCCAAGAGCGCCTACCACATGGAGAAATCCAGGCTGGAGGCCCTGTCCAACCTGGCGGAGCGCTATGAGGGCTACGGCGGCAGCGTCAAGAGGGTCATGGAGCAGAAGGAGCGGAATGAGGGCATCGTAGGCGTGGTGGCG
>CAOOJO010000197.1 GCA_948496895.1 uncultured Acetatifactor sp.
AGAAATATAAGACCTGGCAGGGCCCCGCAGTCCGCAACATCTGTACCACCCATGTGCTGGACAGGGTGGCGGAGGCCTTCGGGGAGAACTGCTATGAGGTGCCTGTGGGCTTCAAATATATCTCCGCCAAGATGAATGAGACGGACGCGGTGATAGGGGGAGAGTCCTCCGGCGGCCTTACGGTGCGCGGGCATATCAAGGGCAAGGACGGCATCTACGCCGCCATGCTGCTGGTGGAGATGATAGCGGCGTCGGGGAAGAAGCTGTCTTTGCTGGTGGAGGATCTGGAGGCGGAGTACGGCCGGATCGACATGGAGGAGAGGGACTATCGCTTCGATCAGGAGACCAAGGAGCGGATTTCCCATATCCTGCTGGAGGAGAAGAAGCTCCCCGAGCTTCCCTTCGAGGTGGAGAAGGTGAGTTATCTGGACGGCTCCAAGGTGTATTTCAGGAACGGCGGCTGGGTCATCGCCCGGTTCTCCGGAACGGAGCCGCTGCTTCGGATATTCTGCGAGATGCCGGATTCCAGGGACGCGGCAGACATCTGCAGGATTTATGAGGCGTTCCTGGAAGTTCGAAGATAAACCAGCGCGTTTATGGGGTTTCAGTGGGATAGACAGGGGAGTTTACAGGTTATAGAAAGGGTCATAGATTATGGAAGAAGTCATGGACACCATGTCCAATGAAAAAATGCAGTTCGCGGTATTGATAGACGCGGACAATATCAGTTCAAAGTACGCAGTCACCATATTTGAGGAGCTGGAGAAGTATGGCTCCACCAGCTACCGGCGCATCTATGGGAACTGGTCTAAGGGGAACGGGTGGTCGGAGGGCATGCTCTTAGAGTATTCCATCATGCCGGTGCAGCAGTTCTCCTACACCACCGGGAAGAACGCCACGGATATGGCCATGGTGATAGACGCCATGGACATCCTCTACAAGAATAAAGTGCAGGGCTTCTGCCTGGTCACCAGCGACAGCGACTTCACCAGGCTTGCCATGCGCCTGCGGGAGGAGAACATGTTCGTGCTGGGCATGGGGGAGTCCAAGACGCCCCTGGCCCTGACACGTGCCTGCAACAGATTCATCCATCTGAATCTGGTGGCGGAGCAGAATATTGAGGTGGCCCTTCCCGCCAGAGCGGGCAGCGCGTCCGAGGAGCGCAGCGCCTCGGGCGAAAAGGGATCCAGGTCAGGGGGATATGGAGGATATGTCAGCCAGGCTGACAGCGCTTCCGTCGACGAACAGAACGTGACCTCCCTGGCCGAGGTGCGCCAGGTCATCCTGGCCCTGATCAACGAGAACGGCGGCAAGCATGTGGATCTGGCACAGCTTGGGAACCGCCTGAATGACAAATTCTCGGATTTTGATGTACGAAATTACGGATACTCCAAGCTGAGCACCATGATAGACCAGGAGCTGACCGACCTCCATGTGAAGAAAATCAGCAGCCAGTACTACGTGGAGCGCCGTTCCACCCTGACCAAGGAGGAGCTGGAGCGGGAAATCTGCCGCATGATAGAGAAGAACGGCGGCATGGTGGAGAACCTGGCCAGCCTCAACGACGAGCTGCACAAAAAGTACAGACAGCTGGACTTCAAGCAGTTCGGCTACAGCCGGATTTCCAGCTTCCTGAGGAGTCTGGAATCCGTCACCGTCCATGAGAACGAGGTGTATCTGAAGCGATGAACGGGAGACTGGTTCGCTTCTATGATGTATTTGGAGGGACAGAGACGCAGGAATTCAATGGAGCAGATGGGGGGCGGTACGGAGCGGCATGGACATGAACATATTTGACTACATGAGAAGCAACGATATGGAAAAGGAGGCTCCCCTGGCGGCCAGGATGCGCCCCCGCACGCTGGACGAGGTGGCAGGGCAGGAGCACATCATCGGGAAGGACAAGCTGCTCTACCGGGCCATCCAGGCGGACAAAATCAGCTCCGTCATCTTCTACGGCCCTCCCGGCACAGGTAAGACCACCCTGGCCAAGGTCATCGCCAGCACCACCAGCGCCGAATTCACCCAGATCAACGCCACCGTGGCCGGGAAGAAGGACATGGAGGAGGTGGTGGCGAAAGCCAAGGAGATTCAGGGGATGTACGGCAAGCGCACCATCCTCTTCATTGATGAGATACACCGCTTCAACAAGGCCCAGCAGGACTACCTGCTCCCCTTCGTGGAAGACGGAACCGTCATATTAATCGGCGCTACCACGGAGAATCCCTATTTCGAGGTGAACGGGGCATTGCTGTCCCGCTCCATCATCTTTGAACTGAAGCCCATCCCCATGGAGGCGGTAAAGGAGCTTCTGAAAAAGGCAGTCTATGACACGGAGCGGGGCATGGGCGCGTATGACGCGGTAATCGACGAGGATGCCCTGGACTTTCTGGCGGACATCTCCGGCGGGGATGCCAGGCATGCCCTGAACGCCATCGAGCTGGGCATCATGAGCACCGGGCGCAGCGCGGACGGCAGGATTCACATCACCCTGGACGTGGCCCAGGAGTGCATCCAGAAGCGCGCCGCCCGGTACGACAAGTCCGGGGACAACCACTACGACACCATCTCCGCTTTCATCAAGAGCATGCGAGGCTCCGACCCGGACGCGGCGGTGTACTACCTCGCCAGGATGCTCTACGCGGGAGAAAATGTGGCATTTGTGGCCAGGCGCATCATGATATGCGCTGCCGAGGACGTGGGCAACGCGGATCCCCAGGCTTTGGTGGTGGCCACAAACGCTTCCCTGGCCGTGGAGCGCATCGGCATGCCGGAGGCTCAGATCATCCTGGCCCAGGCGGCGGCCTACGTGGCCAGCGCGCCAAAGAGCAACGCGGCAAGCGCGGGTATCTTCGCCGCCATGGAGGAGGTGGGCCGCACCGGGAACCTCCCCATCCCCACCCATCTGCAGGATGCCCACTACAAGGGCGCGGCCAAGCTGGGCCGGGGCACAGGCTACAAATACGCCCATGATTATCCCAACAATTATGTAAGACAGCAATATCTTCCCTATGAGCTGGACGGAAAGGAGTTCTACAGGCCCTCCGGCAACGGCTACGAGGCGAAGATACGGGAGCATATGCGGAGGATCAGGCGGGAGGCAGGGCAGGAGATGCCTTAAAAGAGCTCCCCCACCAGATATTGATAAATCTGCTGGTTCTTCTCCTGCCACTTGTTGCAGATGTTCTCGGCAATCTCCTCGGTGGGCGCGGATAGCCGCATGTCCACCAGGTTGACGTCCCTGTCGCTGGCTACCAGACGGGCCTCATAGCCTCCCGCCTTCGCGTCGTAACAATAGTCTCCCCGCACGGAGACTTCATTGCGCAGCATATATCCCTTCTCCCGAAAATACGCGTCGATATCCTGCTTGATGCCGTAGTTGATCAGATTCTGGAAAAACCCCAAAGTCTCCCGCCCCTCGTCCGTGATGGACAGATGGGTGCGGTTGCGTATGGTCTCCTGGGAGATCATATGGGCTTCGGTGAGCTCGCTGATGGCCTGCTGGAGAGAGAGGTAGTTCGTATATTCCCTCTCCAGGATGTAATCGCTGACCTGGGCATTGGTTATGGGGAAAGTGGCCCGGTCAAGCATGTACAGCACGATTAATTTGTAGAGGGTCGGGAGATCCTGGAGCATTTTCCTCACTTCCTTTGAATGCTCTTCTTCAATATTATAGTTTCGCTTCTGCCCCGCCCGGCACCCAGACATGGGCAGAGAATTTCCGGCCGTCAAAGGAACGCGTCCGTAAATCCTCTGGGGCGCCGGGCGGGGCAGATGCAAGTGTCAAATATGGGACTTTACAGCTTCAGCCACCAGCTCGGCCACCTTTGGATCGAAGGCTTCGGGCATGATGTTGTCCTCGGACAGCTCCTCCTCGGGAACCAGGCTGGCGATGGCCTGTGCCGCGGCCAGCTTCATCTCCTCCGTGATCTGGGTGGCACGGCCCTCCAGCGCTCCCTTGAAGATGCCGGGGAAGGCTACCACATTGTTCACCTGGTTGGGGAAATCGCTGCGGCCCGTGCCCACCACCCGGGCCCCGGCGGCTTTGGCGATGTCCGGCATGATTTCCGGCACCGGGTTGGCCATGGCGAAGAGGATGGCGTCACGGTTCATGGAGCTTACCATTTCGGCGGTGACGATATTGGGGGCGGATACCCCTACGAAGATATCGGCCCCCTTCAGGGCATCGGCCAGGGTGCCTGTCTCTCCTGCCAGATTGGTGACCTCCGTCATCTTCCGCTGCATCCAGTTCAGGCCCTCTGTGGTCCTGGAGACTATCCCGGCCTTATCGCACATCAGGATGTTCGGGAAGCCGTAGGTCAACAGCAGCTTCGTGATGGCCACGCCGGCGCTGCCCGCGCCGTTTACTACCACACGACAGTCTTCCTTCTTCTTTCCGACTACCTTCAGGGCATTGATGATGCCCGCCAGCACCACGATAGCGGTGCCGTGCTGGTCGTCGTGGAAGACGGGGATGTCCAGGGTGGCCTTCAGCCGCTCCTCGATTTCAAAGCACCTGGGAGCGCTGATGTCCTCCAGGTTGATGCCGCCGAAGCCGGGGGCCAGCCATGTGACCGCCTTGATGATCTCCTCCGGGTCCTGGGTGTCCAGGCAGATGGGGATGGCGTTGACGCCGCCGAACTCCTTGAAGAGCACGGCCTTTCCCTCCATGACGGGCATGGCGGCGTGGGGGCCGATATTGCCCAGCCCCAGGACGGCGCTTCCATCGGAGACCACAGCCACCGTGTTGGCCTTCATGGTATATTTGTCGGCATTCTCCTTGTCCTGGGCGATGGCCCTGCAGGGCTCCGCCACGCCTGGCGTGTAGGCAATGGAGAGATCCTCCCTGGATTTCACGGGGGACTTGGAATGGATTTCCAGCTTGCCGTTCCACTGTTCATGCATCTTGAGTGCTTTTTCATTGATTGTCATCATCCTACCTCTTTCCTGCTTCCCCTCCGGGCAGACGGCCCATGGGAACACTATCTGTATCATATAATAATTCGCTGTTTTTCGCAAGCGATTTGTGATGAAAGACAATTGTGTCATAAATTAAATTTGGGGGTTCCTATTTTTGGAAAAGTGTATTATAATAGAAGGACGAGGCATGGGTTCGACCATGCGTATCAAGGCTGCACATCAATGTCTGATCAAGCTGTGCCCCCCTTTATTCATGGCAATAGAATGCAGAAGGTGTTTTCTGTTGTTCTGCGACAACTAAAAATCAGGAGGAATCTATGAAAGAAAAGTATGAATCACTGGCACTTGTACAGTTAAGGGAGCTTGCGAAGGTTCGCGGACTTAAAGGTACATCTTCCATGAAAAAAGCCGAATTGGTTGAAGCCATGCTGGCTGAGGACGAGCGGGTAAAGACGCAGGAGGCGGAAAACGCGTCCGGACGGGAGGCGGCTCAGGACGGCGGCGAGAGCGCTCCTGAGCCTGCGCGCAAACGGAACATCGTGACCAACAAGCGCCCGGCTTCCTCTCCGCAGAGGAAGGACCGCGCGCAGAAAATGGTGAGGGAGGAGAACGGCAGCTATAAGGCGGACGCTGCGGCATCGGCGGAGAAGACGAAGAAAGCGGACGAGCCGGCCAGGACGGCAGCGGCACCCGTAGCCCCTGCGGCCAGGACGGCGTCCGGGACAGCGGCATCCACAGCGCCCGCGCCGTCCCAGACACAGACGGCCCGGACAGCGCCCGGACA
>CAOOJO010000198.1 GCA_948496895.1 uncultured Acetatifactor sp.
CATAACGGATTCCCTGCTTTCTGTACAGGTAGTTCGCGATCTCCTCCCGCAGCTCCTTGAGCCCTGCGTTGGAGGTATAGAAGGTCTTCCCCTTCTCCAGAGAGTAGATGCCCTCGTCCCGGATGTGCCAGGGGGTGTCGAAATCGGGCTCGCCTACCCCCAGAGAGATGGTGTCCTTCATCTCCTGCGCGATATCGAAGAATTTCCGGATGCCCGAAGGCTTTATTTGTACTATTTTGTCTGATAACGGATTTCTCATGGGGTGATCATCTCCCTTTCGTCTTCTTTTTTCCTGGCAAGCACCGTGCCGTGATCCTTATATTTCTTCAGGATGAAATGGGTGGCCGTGCTGATTACGGACTCCAGGGCGGAGAGCTTCTCCGACACGAAGGAGGATACCTCCCGCAGGGTCTTCCCCTCCAGGATGATCATCAGGTCATAGCCGCCGGACATCAGGTACACGCTCTGCACCTCCGGGTACTGGTAGATGCGCTCCGCGATGCTGTCGAAGCCCTGTCCCCGCTGGGGCGTCACCCGCACCTCGATCAGGGCGGACACCTTCTCTCTGGAGGTCTTCTCCCAGTCGATCATGGTGTGGTAGCCGCAGATGACGCCCTCTGCCTCCAGGGCGGCCAGCTCATTTGCCACCTCCGCCTCCTGTACGCCCAGCAGGACTGCCAGCTCCCCTAAATCGATCCGGCTGTTCTTCTCAATCAATGCCAACAATTCTTCTCTCATTTGATGTCCCTCTCTTTTCTAATAATCTGACAGCAGTCCTATACCATCTGATATACCGCGTCCCTCCGGGGTCTGTCCAGATAGCGAATCTCGTCCCCACATCTCAATATCCGGTCATTGCCCGCCGTCAGCCTCCCTATCACTGTGGCCGGGATGCGGGCCTCCCGTAGCGCTACGGCCAGGCTATGTCCGTCCCAGGCCGTCATGATCAGGCACCCGCCGCAGAGCAGCTCATAGGGGTTCGCCCCGCAGCACTCGCACACCTCCACAGTCTCCTGGCGCAGGGGAAGCGCGCGCAGATCCGCCTCCATCCCCAGGCCCGCGCCCTGGGCCAGCTCCCACAGGGCGCCCAGGATGCCTCCCTCCGAGGCGTCATGCATGGCGCAGACGCCGGCCCTGCGCGCCGCCCCCGCCTCCGGCAGCACGGACAGGTACCGCCCGAAGCCCGCCGCTTCCTCCACCAGCCAGGCGGGATAGCGCGCCAGGAGCTTTTCCCGGAAACGTCCCGCCAGCAGCGCCGTCCCCTGAAGGCCGATCCATTTGCTCAGGACGATGTCCTGTCCCGGAGCGGCGGCCCTCATGGTGTGATCCTCCCCCTCCGCCGCCCTGCCATAGCCCGTGACCACAGCCAGCGGCGCGGCTGCCGCCGCGGTAATCCTTGTCTGTCCACCGGCGATTTCCATATGTAACTCCGCGCACTTCTCTTCCGCCTGGGACATAAGCGCCCTGACCTGGAGCTCCTCCGTGCCCTTTGGCAAAAGCAGGGCTACCATGGCCGCCACAGGCTCCGCGCCGCCCGCGGCCAGGTTATTGGCGCATTTCACGATCAAGTCGGCCATGGTCATTGCCGCTTCCCCGCTCCATGGCCCGCTGTCTTCCCGGCCGGGCTGTCCGGCAGACTCCTTTGGGGCAACCCGCAGCACGGCCTCCTGAACGCAGACTGCCGTCCGGTCATCCGCACAAAGAGAGAAGATGGCGCAGTCTTCTCCAGCCCCTGCGCCACTTAACACTTCCTCTCTTTTCGTCCGAATCTGTCCAAAGACAGAACGCTTCATGGCATTTACCGGCAGCTTTCCTGTTCTCATCCCCGGTTCCTGTGCGGGGGTGCCGCCTCCGTCCAGACCGGGACCCGGGAAATTCACTCGCCCTCCGCCGCGGGATCCACCGGAGGCGGCACAAGGATTGCCAGCACATTTCCCACATGCTCTATGCTTCCCGTGCCGATAGCCGCCATGATCTCCTCGTAGGCCGCAGGGTCTTCCGTGGAAACTCCCACCACGGCGCCCCTGGGCACCATCCGGTAGCTGCTGCTGTTTATCTTCTCACGGCTGGTCTCCTGCCCGTTCTCGGTGACGATCTTCCACAGCTCCGCCCGGTAGCCCACATGGAGATTGTTGTCCACCGCGATATAGCCCAGTGGCAGGGCGGGATCTGCGGTAATCTGGTCGGCGGGAGGATTGATGACCTCCAGTATCTGGCTCTCATAGCGGACTTCCCGCCCGGGATCCCTGCTCTCCTCCCCATAGATGGTAAAGGTCAGCTGCTTGCCCTCGGTGCGGCCCTCGATGTAAATCGGGCAGTCCAGGTTGTTCTTGAATCGGAAGTCCTTGTCCGCGCTCTCCGCGATAGCCGCGTCCGCGGAAGGTTCCACATAGGTTACGATCATGGAGTGGTTCGACCGCTCCGTCACCTCCAGCTCCGCCAGCAGGACCGTATTGTACAGCGTGGTGGATACCTGGCAGATGCCGCCGCCCATGCTGTCCACCACCTGGTTGTTCATGAAGGAGCCCGCCATGTAATACCCGTTCTCCGCGGTAAAGGGCGTCACGCATTCAAGCATGGAGAATTCGTCCCCGGGATACAGAACCGTGCCGTTGATCAGGCTGCAGCCATTGGCGATGTTCTCGCTCCTGTTGAAGTTGGAGGAGCCGTAGGAGGTGGTAAATGTGCCCAGCACATCCTTTACCCTGGAAAGCTCCTCGGCGCTGCCTCTGGGCTGGGTCACCTCCACCACCAGAGGGATGCTGCAGGGCTGGCAGTCCCATCCCGCGGACAGCAGCTCGTACACCTTGTCGAAGGAGGCCTCCACGTTCAGGGCGTATCCGGCGTTCCCGCCCACCACCCGGAATTCCCCGTTCTCACGGATCAAAGTGGCGTCCACCGCCTTCTGGTCGTACTTGGCGCACTCCTCGATCAGGATGTCCGTAAGTCCCTGGAAATCAAAGGACAGCTCCAGCGGGTAGATCAGGTTCTCCCGCTCCAGATCCTTGAGCATCTTGTAGCGCTCAATGACGTTTCCATGGGTACCAACCTCCAGGGCCTCGGTGATGACCTCCTGATTGGACCAGGAGATTCCCAGCTCCCCCGCGGTCATGGGCACTTCCCTTTCTTCCGCGTACAGCAGGGTGATCTCCACCTCCCGCAGGGTCTCCACATAGGCTTCCACAGCCTGGGCCGCCTCATCGGCGGTCATGCCGGAGAGATCCACCTCGCCTACATAGATTCCGTTCTTGATGGTGTCACCCTCTTTTGCCGCTGCCGTCCTGCCGGCAAGCAGCACGCTGGCCAGGAAACAGGCCAGCAAGCAACCTTTCCTTATCCACTTTTCCATCGTCTACATCCTCTCTGATTCTGCTATTGAATTAGTACAGCAAATATGTTACAGTGGAAGCAACCATGGCGATTACCAGCAGAATCACGATTATCGCCGAGATGCGCTGCGTCCTTTTTTTGTTGTTCAGATTGAACATGGCGGCTCCTGTCTGCCTTCCGGATGCCCCGCTGCACGCCCGGCACCCCTCTGGCGAATACGATATGTCTACGAAAGGATATTATATATGAATATCGGTTTTTTGGCAAGTTTTATTACCTTTTCCCTGTTGGTTTCTTATAATATCAAGAAGCAGGCCCGAAAAGGCAAGCACACCGAGAAGGACTTCTGGGCCAGGGAGGCGGAGGCGAACGCCGTACGGCGCAAGCCTCTGGACCATCTTCCCTATGTCAGGATTCCGCTGGAGCGCTTCCCCACCCACCTGCTGAACGACAACAGCGAGGTGCTGGAGTGCATCGAGATCATGGAATCCCTCACCTCCCGGAAAATCGTCAACCTCACCGGCTGGAGCAACACGGACCTGAAGCTGGAATACGGTGCCGCCAACATCACGGCCCTGTCCGAATACGACCAGAACTATACCCTGCTGGCCCGCACCCTGCAGAAGTGGGCGGACGCGCTGTCCGAGGCCGGGCATGAAGACGACGCCATAGTCCTCCTGGAATTCGCCGTCAGCACCAATACGGACATCAGCCGCACCTATTATCAGTTGGCGGACTACTGGGCCGCCCGGGGCAGGGGGGACAAAATCGAAGAGATGATCCACACCGCCGAGGGGCTGCGCACCTCCGGCAAGGGCGCTATCCTGCGCCATTTAAAGCAGAGCCTGGACTCTATCGTCGGCAGGCTGTGCTGACGGACGCCCTGACCGGCGGCTTTTCCCGGAATGGTTGTCCCCGAATCATTCTATGCGAAGGGGACTCCCGACAGAACCTGCCGCGGTCCATCGCCCTTCTATGTCAGATCGACTGTCCGCGCTGCCGCTTCCCAGGTCAGGGGATCGCGCTTGCGGTAATCGAACAGGACAAAAAAGCGGGACACCTCCGCCATCCGGGCCACGTCCCGCACAGGATGGGAAAAGGGCTCCAGATGGGTCATCCTGGCAAGCTGCTTCCAGTCATATCCTTCGTAATCGGGCAGATATGCCCTTTCTTTTTCCTCGGTTTGATAGAACCTTCGGATTATATCCTTGTAGTCAGATATGTCCCCGGCGAAGTCCGGCCTGCTCTTCATGTTTTCCCGCAGATAAATGTCGTAGGTCAGAAGCTCCCGGTAGGCCTCCGCGCGCGCTCCGTCATTCGCCATGGCGAAGTCCAGCAGCGCCTGGTACCGGTAGGCCCGGGAAGGGCTGGCCGTAAGATATCCTTTCCTCCGATAGAAGTCGGCCAGCGCCTCATACATGGCAAAGGGGCCGGGGAAGGCCTTCTCCAGGAACGGCAGGGTGTGGGTGAACTGGCCGCTGTTGTGGTACAGCTCCACCATCTCCTCGATGCCCTTCAGCCGCAGCACCTCTTCATAGGAGAGCCATTTCGTGTACAGCACCTCATAGGGAGGCTGCTCCAGGTAACGGATGCCGTATTCCCGCGAACGCTCCCACAGCTCGGAGCCCTTGAGGACTTTCAGGAACCCCAGCTGCAGTTGGTGGGGGCGCATGCGGTAGACCCGGTCGAAGGATTTCCCGAAGCTTTCGTAGTCCTCATAGGGGAGTCCGGCTATGAGATCCAGGTGCAGGTGCACGTTCTTGCCCTGCCGGATGACGGCCACCGCCTTTTCCAGCCGCTCCATGTCCGTCCCGCGCCGGACTGCTTCCAGCGTCCTGGGGTTCGCCGACTGGACGCCGATCTCCAGCTGCGCCAGCCCCGGGCGCAGGCTGTTCAGCAACGCGATCTCATCCTGTCTCAGGATGTCCGCGGTGATTTCGAAATGGAAATTTGTGACACCATTGTCATGTTTCTGCAGGTATTCCCAGATGGCCATGGTGTGGGCGTGGCTGCAGTTGAAGGTCCTGTCGATGAACTTCACCTGCCTGACGTTGTGGTCCAAGAAGAACTGCAGCTCTTTTTCGATGACTCCCATATCCCGCAGCCGCACCCGCTTCTCCAGGGAGGACAGGCAGTAGCTGCACTGGTAGGGACAGCCGCGGCTGGTCTCATAGTACAGGATACGGTTCTCGAAGGGGGCAAGGTCGTCGTACAGGAAAGGGATGGCGCTTAGGTCCGTCAGGGGGCGGGGAGGCGTATAGCCTGTGGGCAGGCACAGGCCGGGGATGTCCCGCAGCCGTCCGTTCGCTGCCCTGTCCCCGCCCGCTGCCATATTCCCCGCGTAATAAGCCAGAAGCTCCCGG
>CAOOJO010000199.1 GCA_948496895.1 uncultured Acetatifactor sp.
GTGGGTATGCCCTGTGACCAGAATGTGCTGGCGGGCCTGGGCCCAGCTGCGCAGGCTCTCCTCGCACCTTTCCTTCACCTCGTAGTTCTTGGCGGCGCTGGTGGGGTCTAAGAACCCCAGGTTCTCCAGGGGGCTCCAGAAATACCGCACCAGGAACCGGGCCAGGGGCCAGAGGGTGGAGTTCAGGAAGCTGGCCTGGTGCCCGTGGGTCAGGTACAGGGACTTCTCCGGCGCGGACTCGGCGTAGAGGATGACGGCCTCCAGGAAGGCCGGATTCTTTCTGCGGACGATGTTGTGGTTGCCGTAGAGCAGGTGCAGCCGCCCCTTCTCCTCGAACCGGGCGAACATGCAGTAGACGTCCTCATGAATCTCCGTGATGTTGCGCAGCTTACGGTTCTCCCACAGCTCCTCCCCGTCCCCCAGCTCGATATACGTAAAACCGTTTCTGTAATAATGCTCCATCGCCGCATAGTACAGGTGCTGGTTCTTCAGGAAATTGTCCGAGGAGGTGCCCACGCCCCTGTGGCAGTCGCTGATGAGCACGTACCGGGAGCATCGGTGGAAGGGCAGGACCAGCGCCTGGGAGAAGGCGCGGTCCAGACGCCCCTTGGCGCTCATGACCTTTTCCTGCGGCGGGGCCTGCACCTGCGGCAGCATTTCGGGCGGCGGCATCCGTGCTTCCTGTGGCAGCGCCTGTGGAAACGGCGCAGCCGCATCAGCTTCCGGAAGCAGAAGGGGATATAGTAGTACAGGAACAGGATGCGGTCTTCCGTGCAGGCAAAGGGCCTGGTGACCCAGAGGAAGAGGCGGCAGTACATCCGGTTCAGGCACTGGGACAGCCTGCGGCGCAGCCGGGTCAGGAAGCCGTAATGCTCCTGCACGGGCCGATGGAAGGTAAAGCACAGGCAGAGGTTCTGCACCGTGATGCCCTCGGCGGCATAGCCCGCCCGGCACAGGCCCCGGTAGAAGGCCTCCAGCATCTCCCTGTCGCCGAAGCAGACCGTCGCCTTCAGGCACAGGCTGGAGGGGCGGGCGAACACGCCCGGCAGGAAGGCCGTGAGCCACCAGTGCCGTTCGGAAATCTTCACGCAGGCGCCGTTCTCCAGGAACAGCTGCATGGTACAGTTCAGCAGCTCGGCCTCGCTGGCCGCCTGGAAGTGCGCCGTCCGGTATTCCGTCTCGGAAAGCAGCCTGTCGGCATGGTAGATGCCGATCTCGGCGCCGGCGTTGATGCCGTACTGGCCCTTCCAGAATTCAATCAGCCATGTCCGTCCCCGGTAGTTGAAGTACACCGGAAGGGAGTCGAACACCATCTGGAAACGGGGGGCCATGTAGTCGTAGACCCAGGCATAACCGGCGCTCTTCTGCCAGGCGTCCAGGGTGGAGGAGAAGAATCCGCAGCAGCAGTGGTACGCATAGCCGAAGGGCTGCGCCAGCTCCTCCAGCAGGGAGCATTTCTCGCACTTCTCCATGTCCCGGATTCTGCAGATGATCTTCCTCCTGCGGAAGTGGCAGAACAGCATGCTCAGGAGAGCAAGCAAAAGTAAGATGAACAGAGCAGCATACATAATGGTAACCTATAATCCTATGTGGTTTTGCTCTATTATATGCCCGGAGACGTAAAGATGTACCCCTTGATATTATTCTCCGTTGTGAATATAATAGATACAGTAAGAGAGGACAAAGCGTATATCAAAAAGTATGAGGAGCACAGCCATGCCTGAAAATCAGAACATAGAATGGAAATCAAAATGGAAGGATGACTATCTGGAATGGATTTGCGGTTTTGCCAATGCTCAGGGCGGAAGGATTTATATCGGCTGCGATGATGACGGGCACGTTATAGGACTTACTAATACCCGCAAGCTTTTAGAGGACATCCCAAATAAAATCCGCAACGCCATGAGCATTGTCGTCGATGTGAATCGGTTAGTATGCAGTGGAAAAGAATACATCGAAATCGTGGTTCCGCCCTATCCTGTCGCAATTTCCTGCAAGGGCGTTTATTATTACCGCAGCGGCAGTACCATGCAGACACTCTCCGGTCCCGAGCTGGAAAGCTTCATCCTCCGTAAACGTGGGGCATCCTGGGATAATATGCCTCTGTCCGGTTTTACGATTGACGATATAGATGATGCATTAGTTGACAAGTTCAAGAACTTGGCTGCTAAAAAAGGGAGGATTGACGGGAGCGTTCTATCTGAGTCAAAGGCTGACCTTATGGAAAAGCTCCACCTGACCAATGCAGGATATTATACAAACGCCGCCATGCTCCTGTTCAGCAAAAACCCGGACAAATGGCAGCTCGGCTCATATACCAAGATAGGTTTCTTTGAAACAGATGCCGACCTTCTCTATCAGGATGAGATCCATGGTTCCATTCTGGAGCAGATTGATAGGATTATCGAAGTCCTTCATCTCAAGTTCATGAAGGCAAAAATCTCATATGAAGGAATACAGCGAATAGAAAGATACTTTGTCCCGGACGCGGCTCTGAGGGAGGCTTTGTTGAACGCTTTATGCCATAAGCAATATGAATCCTGCATCCCTATTCAAATCAGCGTATATGAAGATCGTCTTTATATTGCGAACTGCGGAAGACTGCCTGAAAACTGGACCATCGACAGTTTAATGTCCAAGCATGCGTCCCGGCCATACAACCCCTCCATTGCCAATGTCTACTATTTGGCAGGCCTCATTGAAAGCTGGGGCCGCGGCATTGAAAAAATCTGTCAGGCATGTGAGGAGGACGGCTCTCCGCTGCCGAAATACACAGCCCATCCTGGCGATATCATGATCCAATTTACAGCAGCGGAAGACCGAATCGTACACACTTCACTCAGCAGGGTGACTGAGAGGGTGACTGAGAAGGTGACTGAGAAGGTGACTGAGAAGGAACAGGAAATCCTCTCACTATTACTGGAAGACCCCGCATTTACCTATGCTGTTCTGGCTGAGAAGCTGGGAGTGAGTCGTAAAACGATTTCTTCAAGAATGAAATCGTTGAAAGAAAAAGGCATTCTGCAACGAGTAGGTTCGGATACGAAAGGGCATTGGCAAATCAATAACGGGAAGTAAAGGCTGCTCCTACGCACAAGTATGGTACCTGGCGCGGAGCAGCCTAGCCTTATTGCTGCAGCTTTATCGTATCCACAATGGACAGCCTCCTGATCTTCCTGATTGGCCGCCGGATGGCCAGCGCCGCGGAGCCGAAGCAGAGGATGACGATCAGCGCCAGCGACGGGGCCGGAAGCTGCCAGCTGATTCCCCATTTGTCGGCGATCAGGAACTGGAACATCATCTTGTTCAAGGGCAGTCCCAGGACGCACCCGGCTATGCACCCCAGCACCGCATAAGTAGCCGCTTCGGCGGCAATCATGCGATAGAGCTGCCCGGTGCCCATGCCGATGGAGCGCATCACGCCGTACTGCCTTGTCCTTGCGGCCACGCTGGCGTTCATGCTGTTGAAGATATTGAATACGGTTATCAGTGCGATGATAATCAGGAAACCATATATGAATACCGCGCCCGTATAGTAGGAGCTCTGGGACTCCTCGTTGGACAGCCTTTTGTCCGCCAGGGTGCAGTCCGCCGGAAGGAGGCCGCGTATGGCAGAAACCGTTCCGTCGTTGTCCGCGGCTTTCCCGTCTTCCAAAGGCCTCCCGCCGCCTCCAAGCTGTATGTCAATGGCGGCATAGCCCACGGCACCCACGCTTTCCGTGAACAGCTCCTCGGAGCATATGATATAGCCCAGGCTTCCCGCCGGACATGACGCGTTGGTGGAAGACAGGATCCCCGCGATCCTCACCTGCCTCTCCCCCAGAGGCGCATGGAGCGTCACCACATCCCCCACCTGCCAGAGCATCCCGTCCCGGTAGGATACCAGGATATCCGTGGTTCCTCCACAGACCGCATCCATATCCCCCCGGTTCAGCTCCTCCCTGGCCCATCCGAACTGCTTCTCCTCATAGGAGACCAGCGCGGCCGTACCGCTCTCCGCCTCAGAGGAAACGGACAATCCGCCGTATTCCATCCTTCCGAAGGCCCTTTCCACGCCCTCTATGGCCTCTATCTCTTCTATGACGGAAGGATCCATCCCCCCGGCAGACGCGGCGGACAGGTCTCCCGCCCAGGGGGCCAGCGCCGGCATGCCCTGGTCCAGGAACACCACCATCACCTGGAACGCCAGGAACAGCATGATACTGATGGCGAAGGAGCAGGTCATCAGGAACAGGTTCTTCTTCCCCGACAGGGCGTGGAACACGCCCATGCCCGTCTCTACCCGAAACAGCCTCGTATTGGCGGCATGCCTGTTCTGCGCAAGCTGGGAGCTGCCGTTAATGGCCGTGACAGGCGAGACCTTTGCGGCCTTTTTCGCGGGGGAAAGGGATGCCAGGAGGACGATCAGGAAGCCCACCAGGATTCCCGCCATTATGCCTACGATGCTGACTTCAAACAGCGGCACCTCCGAAAACCGGTCCCCGCTGACGGACTTCAGCAGCAGGCAGGCGGCCCATGTGGCGATCTGTCCCGCCAGCAGGCCCATGGGGACGCCCCTGGCGCTCTGCCTGAGCCCCTGGAGGATCACGAAATGCCTCACCTGCCCCCTGGAGGCCCCAAGGCAGCGCAGCAGCCCGTAAAACTGTATCCGCTCTAATACGTTGGTATGGAAGCTTGCGGAGATCATCACCGTCCCCGCGATCAGGACCAGGAGGACAAGGATAGCGGCGATCAGGTACAGGGCCTGCATGATATTGCTCTCGCTCTGTCCCATCAGGCCCAGCAGGGCGGTATTTTCGGAAATCTGGCTGTCCGAAAGGCCGTACTGCTCCTTTATCTCCTCTATGGCCCTCTGGATGCGCGCACCGTCCCTGAACCGGATGCGGTAGGTGGTGCCCTCCGCCGCTTCCTCGTCCCCGATGGCCAGGAATCCCTCCTCGCTCAGGGCCATCCCGCAGATATCCGCCTTCAGCATGGAGCCCATGTCCCCCAGGACGCCGGTGATGCGGTACCGCTTCTGCCCGCCTCCCGGAACCGTCACGGTGACATCATCGCCGATGGCCAGGCCAAGCCGCTCCATGGCGCTCTCATTCAGCAGGGCCTCGTCCGGCAGCACCGGGTATGTGCCCTCCGTCATGTCCATCTCCGTCAGTGCCTCCATGGTGCCCTCCGCCGCTCCCACGAAGCTGACAGGCATGTCATTCAGGCTCCCCGCGCTGCCCTGGTAGACCCATCCCGACAGGGCCACGTCTATCCTGGCCGACACCGCTTCCGCCGTCTCCTGCCCCACGTCGCGGAGGGCGACGTGGTATTCGCCGTTGGTCTTGATGAAATAGTTCTTCTGGGAGCGCATGGCCATGTCCGCCATGCTGAAGATCGCCATGACCAGGCATACCGAAAGGGTGATGCACAGCACGGAAATCCGGTTGTTCCTGCGATGGATTCTTTCATATTGGGGTATCAGGCCCAGATAGCTCTTCATCTCGCCACCCCCAAATCCTTCAGCCTGCCGTCTGTCATGCGCAGCACCCTGTCCGTGGCGTCCGCGTGGCTTTCATTGTGTGTGATCATCAGGATGGTCTGGCTGTACTTGGCCGACATAGACTTCAAGAGGGCGATCACCTCCCGGCTGTTCCCGGAATCCAGGTTCCCGGTGGGCTCGTCCGCCATGATGATTGCGGG
>CAOOJO010000200.1 GCA_948496895.1 uncultured Acetatifactor sp.
CCTCATGTATCATGGACATCTTCACCTTGGCCGCCACGATGATCCGCTTGGCCCCCATGGCTTTGCGCAGCTCCCCCGGGAACTGGCGCTTCAGGCGGAAAAGGGGCATTTCCATGAACCCCCGCACCAGGAAATGGTTCAGCTCCTCCTCATTGGTCAATATTTTTTCCTTAATCTGATACAGGCATTTCAGGAGCAGGTTGGTCACGATGAATACCACCACATACCCGCACAGCAGGAAATAGGTTATCTTCGGGTCTATCCTCCAGATAAAGAACAGGCTGAACAGGATAGTAGGCAGGAGGTTGCGGACGACGCAGAACCAGAAGTCGTAGAGGACTCCCTTTCCGGCCCTGGCCCCGTTCTCAATCTGCTGTATCAGCTTTCCCGTGCCCAGCTTCTGGTATTCGGCGTAATCCATCCGCCCGATTTTGCGCAATGCCAGCAGCTTGAAATCCAGGTAGATGTCATTTTCCAGCTTTACCGTGGGATACACGTCCACATAGTTCATGATGTAAGTCACGAAAAGAACCGCGCCGTAAAACAGAATGCCGTATAAGGTTATGGTCTGATCCGTCAGGCCGTCCACGATCCGCTGGAAGCAATCGGCCTTATAGTTCGACGTGAACGCGTTGAACAGCCCAATCGCCAGATATACGACAATCCAGTTCCTGTTCTTTTTTAATACTTCTGTAAAATGCTTCGCTTTTATGGAATGCTTTTCTTCCATGGAATGCTCTTCTTCCATTATATACCGCATAACTGTACTCCTTTTCACATGTTTGGATTTTTATCGAAACAGCTTATGGAATCAGTACAGCCACGACTGTCAGCAAGTTCCTTTTCCCTCAGCACAATCTGCCAACAGTTTCCGTCAACTGTACTGAGTCGTTATCTCGGATATGATCTCGGATGTTTTTCATGAACTGAGTTCACCTCCCCTCTTCGCCGTCTTCCTCCTCCAGCCTGCGCAAAAGTCCGGCAATCGTCTCGCCGTTTATGGGATGACGTAAATACGGCGCTATGTCCGCCATGGGCTTCAGGACGAACACCCTGTTCTCCAGATCCACATGGGGAATCACCAGATTCTCGCTCTCATAGCAAAGCTTATCGTAGAACAGGATGTCCAGGTCCAGCGTTCTGGGGCCCCAGCGCACTATCCGCTCCCGGCCCTCGGCCTCCTCCACATGGTGGAGGGCCTCCAGCAGCTCCTGCGGCTCCAGAAGCGTCTCGATCTCCAGCGCGCCATTCAGGAAATCCTCCTGCTCCACCCCGCCGTAGGGCTTTGTGACTATCATTTCGGACACCTTTTTCAGCTTGATCAATGGGTGCACCTTCAGCGCCTGGATTCCGCTCAGGATATGGGTCTTTCTGTCCCCCATGTTGGAGCCCACGGCGATATATGCTCTGTGCCAGCCCCTGCGCACCTTCACGGACACATTGCCAAAGGGCTGCCGGATAGGGGCGTGGGGCTTACAGATTTCCAGCTCCAGGGCGGCAAGGGCCCCGTACTCCAAGAGCAATGCCTGGCTCAGCCGCTCCGCCACTGCCTCCAGCAGCAGGCAGGTATTCTCCTGCATCCAGTCCGTGATGAACCGGCACACCGTTCCGTAATTCACGGTGCGCTCCAGGGCATCCTCGCTTCCCGCCTGGCGCACGTCCGTATACAGAACCGCATTTACATAAAAGTATTGACCATTTTTCGTTTCTTCAGGATACACCCCGTGGTGCGCGAAGACCTCCAGCCCCTCAATCCGTATCTCATCCTTTGCCCATTCAGAATACATTTTCTTCCCCCACTCCATTCCGCTTTGTTTATCCGCCAGTCCGCTATAGCATTTCCACTGCATTCAGACAGACCTGTCCCCGGCAAATCCCGGCCTCCAGATTGCCTCCGCCATCCGCGCGGCCCGCACGTTCTCCCTGACATCATGCACCCTTACGAACATGGCCCCCTGACAGACTGCGGCCACGGTGGTCACCAGCGTCCCCTCCAGCCTCTGATCCGCGGGCAGATTCAAGGTCAGCCCTATCACGGACTTCCGGCTGCAGCCCAGAAGCAGCGGACAGCCGAGGGTTCCCAGCTCTCCCATGCGGCGAATGATCTCCAGATTCTGCTCATAGCTTTTGGCGAAGCCCACGCCGGGATCTAAGATAATCTTCTCCCGGGAAATCCCTGCCTGCGCCGCCAGCTCCAGCGTCCCCTCCAAATCCTTCACTACATCGTGAACGAAATCACAGTAATCAGTATCCCTTCTATTGTGCATCAGACAGCAGGGCAGTCCGCTGGCCGCGATGACCCGGGCCATTGCGCTTCCCCTCTCTCTGCCCGCCCCATCCTCCGACACATTGCCACCGTATTTCAGGCCCCAGACATCGTTGATCATATCGGCCCCGGCCTGGATTCCCGCCGATGCCACCCCGGCTTTGTAGGTATCCAGGGACACCGGAACGTCAAAAGCGGCCTTCACGGCCCGAATCACGGGAACTACCCTGGCAGTCTCCTCTTCCTCCGGCACGAACGTGTGGCCGGGGCGGGTGGACTCCCCTCCGATATCGATGATGTCCGCCCCCTCCTCCAGCATCTCCTCCACATGGCGCAGGGCCCTGTCCCTGTCGTTCCACTTCCCCCCGTCCGAGAATGAATCCGGGGTCACGTTCAGGATGCCCATTACGTATGTATGCCCTGTGGTCTGGAATTCCCTTTTTCCTATTTTCAAGCTTTTGTCCGCCTTTCCCTTTCCTCATCCGTCTCTTCTTAATATGCCCTGTCATACTGTCTATGATATCAGTAACATTCTTCCTATTTACATCCCCAGCATCTGAAAAAACCGACTCTGCAGCGCCATGTCATTCTCGAATACCCCTCTGGCCGCCACCGTGACCGTCTTTGCGCCGGGCTTCTTCACGCCCCGCATGGTCATGCACATATGCTCCGCCTCCAGCGCCACCATCACGCCCCTGGGGGCAAGATGCTCCATCATAGCGTCCGCAATCTGCCCGGTCATCTGCTCCTGAATCTGGAGCCTCCTGGCATAAATCTCCACCGTCCTGGCCAGCTTGCTCAGTCCCAGCACCCTGCCGTCCGGGATATAAGCGATATGCGCCTTGCCATAAAAGGGCAGTATATGGTGCTCGCACATAGAATAAAAGACGATGTCCCTCTCCAGAATCATATCCCTGGCGCAAGCCCTTTTCCCTACAGTCTTGTCTTCAACGAAGTCCCCGCTGTCCATCTCTTCCATGAAGCGCCTGTCTGCCTCATTGCCCATGGAAAACACCCTGGACAGAGGCTCGGACACATCCGCGTCCATACCGGAGAACAACTCTGTATACATCCTGGCCACCCTGTCCGGGGTCTCGGCCAGTCCCTCCCTGTCGGAATCCTCCCCGATTCCCTCCAGGAGCAGTCGTACCGCCTCTTTGATTTTCTCCTGATCTACCATTTTATATTACGCTTCCTTTCCCTCCGCTTTCCCGACGATTTCCATCATCCTCCCCAGGTAGGACAGGGAGCCGAAAGCGACGATGACATCCTCCTTGTCCGCCAGAAGGCGGGCCATCTCCACCGCCTCCTCCAGGCTGTCCGCCGCGGTCACCTTCTGGTGCGCCTGGGCCACCGCGGCAGCCAGCTCGTAGGCCGAAAGAGCCCTTGGGTTCTCCGGAGGCGTCACCGTGATGATCTGGTCAGCCAGGCTGTGGGTCAGCCCGATTACCTTCTCGTATTCCTTGTCCCGCAGCATCCCCATGATATAGATGATCCTGCGGCCCGGAAAATAGAATTCCACAGACTGGGCGAGCCTTCTGGCCGCGTCCGCATTGTGGGCCCCGTCCAGGATGAAATACGGCCTCCTGCCCGCCACAGTGAAGCGGCCGGGCCAGGCAGCCTGCGCCAGGCCCTCCCGCAGCGCCTTCTCCTTCACCGGGAATCCAGGCCCTCTGTTTCCGCCCTCCGGGAACCCGGTTCCCGGCTCCCGGCCCTCCAAAGCCCCGATTCCCAGCGCCCTCAGCCCCTCCAGCGCCGTCACCGCGTTTTCAATCTGATACTGCCCCGCCAGCGTAATCTCCAGCTTTTTCAGGCCGCCGTAGTCGAACCGCTGTCTCTCCAGGCCGAAGCGCACATGCTCCGCGGCTTTCGCGTCGGCCACTGTCAGAGGGCAGCCCAGGCTGGCTGCCCGGTGGGCGATGACCTCCATCACCTCCGCCGTCTGCGCCGCGGCCACCACATGGCAGCCCGGCTTGATGATGCCCGCCTTCTGAGCCGCGATTTCCGGCAGGGTCTTCCCCAGGAAGCCCATATGGTCTCCGCTGATTGAGGTCAGCACGGCTACGCAGGTGTCCTCCACTATGTTAGTTGCGTCTAACAGCCCGCCCATCCCTGTCTCCAGCACCACGATATCACATTTCTTCTCCCCAAAATACAGAAATGCCATGGCGGTCTTCACCTCAAAGGGAGTGGGATGGGGCAGCCCTTCCGCGGCCATCCCGTCACAGGCGGCCTTAAGCCGCTCCACATACCGCCCCACAGCCGCTTTCGGTATGAACCGTCCGTTTACCTGAATCTCCTCCCTGTCGTCCACCACAGCGGGCGAGGTATACTTCCCCACCCGGTACCCGCCGCATTGCAGCGCGGAGGACACAAAGGCGCATACGGAGCCCTTGCCGTTGGTGCCCGCCACATGGACGAACCGCAGCCCCTTCTGGGGATTGCCCAACCGCCCGCAAAGCTCCCGGATGCTGCCTAAGCCGGGGGAAATGCCGTATTGCTTTATCTCTTCCATATATGCAAGCGCTTCTGCGTAGTTCATCTGCGTCCTCTTTTCCAACCCACGGAATATTTTCCCCTGTTCCGAGACATACTGATACGGATATCCCTCTTCGCCCCAAACCTGCCGACCCCTGCACAATAGACCCAAAAGGAGCATCCCATGAAGCAACACCTGACGAATTTTACCAAAAACTTCCTCAAATGCGGCCTGACAGGCTGGTGCCTGGAAATCCTCTTCACTTCCATGGATGCCCTGCGCCGCCGGGACATGACTTTAAAGGGGCACACCTCCCTCTGGATGTTCCCCATCTACGGCAGCGCCGCCATCCTCTCTCCCATAAGCCGCCTGCTTAGGGGCAAATCCGCCCTGACCAGAGGCCTTACCTATATGGGAATGATCTTCTCCATGGAATATCTCTCCGGTCTCCTCCTGTCCAGGCGTAAAATCTGCCCCTGGGACTACCGGCGCAGCCGCTGGAACATCGGGCGCGTCATCCGCCTGGATTTCGCCCCCTACTGGTTCTGTGCCGGGCTCCTGTTCGAGCAGCTGCTCTCCCCCGGCCATTCTAAGACATCTCCATAATCAGTCTGGAACCTGCTCAGTCATCCATATCTTCCATGTCATCCATCCCATCCGACCCGATGTCCAGCATGTTCACCGTGCGCCGCTTCAGTCTGGCCTCCTCGGATTCCCTCAGGATGAACTCCTTGATCTCCCTGGAGTTCCTGATATGCTGCAGCACAAGCTGCGGGTGGGTGGTGTCCCCCGTATAGCAGATCACAGTGCCCAGCCCGAACAGCTTCTCCCCCAGGCTGGCGCTGTGGGTCACGTCCTGCACCTTGTACATATAGCAGTCGTTTTCCACTGTCCGGAAGAACCCCTCCGCCACCGTAATCATATC
>CAOOJO010000201.1 GCA_948496895.1 uncultured Acetatifactor sp.
GAAGAGAAAAAGTTCGGGAGAAAGACGGGCGTGCTCCTGGCGGCAGGAGCCAGCGCGCTGCTGTTCTTCCTGTCGCTGCCCATGTTCGACTGGGTGCACCTGAAGAACATATCCGCGCTCTTCGGGAAGCTGGGCATATCCAGGGAGGTGGCCGCCACGCTCTACCAGGGCTACAGCATCTTCTCCCTGCTGGAATTCGTGAAGAACTCCGGCCTGGGCGTGCTGGGGCTGTACTCCATGGTGCTCCTGCTGCTTTTGCTGGGTACGTGGTATCTCCACATTGCCCATCTCTGGAAAGCCCTCCGGAACCGCTTTCACGATTCCGATGGGAAAGGCGAGCTGAGGATGTATGTCTTCGGAAAGGCGGCAATGCTGCTGACGGTGCTGCTGGTGGCCGGCTCCTACGGGTTCGTGCTGTACGCCAACCGGTGCTTCGGCATGACGGGCCTGGGGGCGTCCCCGCTGCTTGTAGTGGAGCTGGCGCTGGCTCTGGCCGCGTACCTGATAATCAAGAAGCTGGAGGCCGCCGAGCGGGTGCGCTGCCATGAGCACGGGCTGGTGAAGGAGTTCAGGAAGAACTGGGTGCTGTTCCTGATGCTGCTGCCCGTGGGCGTGTTCTTCCTGGTGAACTCCTACCTGCCCATGGTGGGCATCTACTTCGCCTTCGTGAACTTCAACTTTGCGGACGGCCTGTGGGCCAGCCCCTTCGTGGGGATGAAGAACTTCGAGTTCCTGTTCCAGTCCCAGATGGGGAGGCTGATTCGCAACACCGTTCTCTACAACATTGTCTTCATCGTGCTGGGCAATGTCTTGCAGATATTCTTCGCCATCCTGGTGAGCCAGATGACCCTGAAATGGTTCAAGAAGGTGGGGCAGACGCTGATCTTCATGCCCTACTTCGTGTCCTTCGTCCTGCTGAAGGTCATGGTATACAGCCTGCTGGAGTACCAGTACGGCGCCATCAACAATATGATCCGAAACGGCGGCGGGACGCCGATCGACTTCTACAACAGCCCGGTCTACTGGCCCTTCCTGATTACGCTGTTCAACATGTGGAAGTCCGTGGGGTACGGCATGGTGGTGTACCTGGCCACGATCATGGGCATGGACGGGGAGCTGTACGAGGCGGCCAAGGTGGACGGGGCCAACATCTTCCAGCGCATCCGCTACATCATGCTGCCCCAGCTGAAGCCCACCTTCATCATCCTGCTGATCTACTCCCTGGGCGGCATCATGCGGGGCAACTTCGAGCTATTCTACCAGACCGTGGGGAATAACGGATTGCTGTACGAGGTGACGGACATCCTGGACACCTATGTATACAGGATCACCATCGGGCAGCCGCTGAGCATCGGCCTGGGATCCGCGGCGGGCCTGTTCCAGTCGGTGTTCGGGTTCGTGGTAGTGCTGGTCACCAACTGGGCCATCCGCAGGAAAGAAGCGGACTATGCATTGTTTTAAGGAGGCGGGGAGATGAAGAGCGAACAGAAGAACAAGATAAGGCTTTCGGGCAGCGACATCGCCTTTTATATCATCGCGTACTTTTTCGTGGGGGTGACAGCCATCGTATGCGTGCTGCCGTTCCTGCTGATCGTGTCGGGGTCGTTTACGGACAATGGCGTGATTCTGACGGAAGGGTACAGCTTGCTCCCAAAGGGGTTCTCGACAGATGCCTACAAGACCATCTTCCAGAATCCGGCCTCGATTCTGCAGGCCTATAAGATGACCATCTATTATACGGCGGTGGGAACCGCGGTGGGGCTGTTCGTGACCACCCTGACGGCCTATGTGCTGTCCAGGAAGGAGTTCAAGTACCGGAACACGGTGTCGTTCCTGCTGTATTTCACCACCATCTTCGGCGGTGGCATGATTCCCTGGTACCTGCTGTACGCCAACGTGCTGAACCTGAAGGGGACGACCTTTGTCATATGGTTCCCAGGCATCACCAGCACCTTCCTGATCATCCTGATGAGGACATTCATCGCGGGGAGCGTGCCGGATGCCATCGCGGAGTCCGCCAAGATAGACGGGGCGGGACAGTTCACCATCTTCTGGAGGATCGTGCTGCCGGTGCTGAAGCCTGGCCTGGCCACGGTTGGACTGTTCCTGGCGCTGGGGTACTGGAACGACTGGTACCGTTCGTCCCTGTTCTCCACCAGCTCCAGCACCTATGAGCTACAGTTCTACCTGTCGAACATGCTCAATTCCACCACGGCCCTGAAGGATCTGGTAGTCGGGGCCAGCATATCCATAGCGGACCTCCCCACCCAGGCGGTGAAGATGGCCATGGCGGTGGTGGTGACGGGGCCGGTGCTGCTGCTGTACCCGTTCGTGCAGAAATACTTCGTCTCCGGCATTACTATCGGAGCGGTAAAAGGTTGAGATAAGAACGATTTTCCAATTGCGGAGATTGTTTTTATAGAAAAAACACCCTCCAGAGGGAGGGAGAGAGAAGGAGGAGCGACTATGAAGAAGAAAGTCGTGAGTGTAATGTTGACGCTGGCCATGATGGCAGCTATGCTGGCTGGCTGCGGCGATAAGAAGACGGCAGACAGCGAGCTGGAGGAGAACTATGAATCTTCCGCAGCGCAGGAGAGCCAGGAGGAGTCCTCGGCAGCTCAGGAGGAGTCTTCGGCGGCCCAGGAGGAGTCATCGGAGGAGGCATCGGCTGACGAGGGCGGGGGGGCAGCGCAGGAGCTGGACTATTCCGAGCATGTGGATCTGGTGTTCTACCTGCTGGGTGACGCGCCCGCGGGCCTGCAGGAGGTGCAGGACGCCATCAACGCGATTCTGGAGGAGAAGGTGAACGCATCCGTGGAGTTCCAGTTCTCCACATGGACGGACTGGGGCGAGAAGTACAAGCTGGTGCTGACCACCGGCGGCGCGGATCTGATCTATACCGCGAACTGGAACAATTTCGGCCAGCTTGCCCAGAGCGGCGCGTTTCTGGGGCTGGACGAGCTGCTGGACACGGTGTCCCCTGACCTGAAGGCGGCGATTGACCCGGCTGCGCTGGACGGCTGCAGGGTTGACGGCCAGGTGATGACGGTTCCCTGCCTGTGGAAGCAGTATACCTGTGGAGGCATCGAGTACCGTGAGGATCTGCGGGAGAAATACGACCTGCCCGTACCGGATTCCTTTGAGAACCTGAAGGCATATCTGCTGGGGATTCAGCAGAACGATTCCAGCCAGGGGCTGCTGGCCAACAGTGCTGGTATTCTCGCATATAACGATGCAAATGTGGTTGGCGGTGCTTATGGACTGAAGACATATATGGATAATCTTTCCGCGCCGGAGGATTACTGGTTTTCGGATCAGTTTGTAGAGGATGCGAAGCTGATGAAGGAGTGGGCAGATCTGGGCTTCTGGTCAAGGAGCGTCCTTTCTGATACCACAGACCCTTATGAGCGGTATGACAACGGCCTGTTCGTGGTTATGCCTTATGGAAATAATCCCAATAAATACACCACTCGTGTGGAGCTATGGACAAACGAGCATCCTGACTGGAAGACAGCCTATTATACGCTCGGCGAGGCTGACGGCTACGTATGGTCTACCACGCCTACCGCTGATGCCACAGCTATCACCAAGGACTGTAAGAATCCTGATAGGGCTATGAAGGTCATGGAGCTGTTGATCATGGACGAGGAGCTGAATCGCCTGACCCAATACGGCATCGAGGGCGTACACTATGAGGTTGCCGAGGATGGCACATACAAGAACCTGGATGCCTCATTCGGCTATGAAGCCCTGAACGCATGGTCTCTGCGGAATCCGGCCTACAAGCTGGCAAATGGCCAGGGAGGCGTGCTTCTGCAGGAAATGTTCGATCATTATGCGGAAGTCATCGAAGAGAAGGGGACGCCCAGCGTGGATCCTTTCGGAGCTTTCGCGGAGGACTACAGCGCCTATTCGGCTGAAAAATCTGCTGTGGATGATGTATGCAGCGAATACCTGAAGCCCATAGAGGCGGGCCTGGTGGATGATGTGGAGGCATCCGTGGAGACCTTCCGCGAAAAGGTGAAGGCCGCAGGCCTGGATACCGTAAGGGAGGGCTGGACAAAGCAGTGGCAGGCTTATCTGCAGGAGAACGGCCTGTAAAACGGCAGCGGGACTTTCCGCATAAGCTTGACACATGAAATGAAAGAATGTTACAATGGGGCATCTGCAGGCAAAGCGGATGCCCTTTCTCCTATTTTTACAAATCATGATAACAATAGGAAGCAGAGCCGGGCACCTTTAAGGAACTGCGTATACAAGAGCGGTCTTATATACTCGGAAAGGAAGAAGCTTCATGGAGGGAATCAGGAACAACAAGGTACAATTCACACGCGGCCCCATATGCATCTGTACCAATGAACGGGTCAAGATGATGGGAGCCGTCGATGGTCTTTTTCCGGATATGGGAGGACATATCCCCTATGAGATGGGAGGGCTGTGGGCGCCTCCAATCAAGCTGCTGGACGGGTTCTGGCTGAAGATAGCGGGAGAGGGCCAGGAGGAGTGGCTGGTGGCAGATGGCTTCGAAGGATGGCCATGGAAAAATGTATTCCTTTATCACCCTCATAGAAACCTCCGGGGCATCTCCATCACAAGGACAGACCTGGCGCCGGATGATGTCTGCGGCATTATCGTTTCCTATGAAATATATAACGGGAGGGATAGAGAAGCGGATCTGACCTGTTCTTTTCTGGCCAGGGCGAACCTGCGCCCGGAATGGCTGGGGGAGGAAAACGGCATGGCCGATGGGACGGACGAGGCGGAGTATGTGCGGGAAGAGAGGCAGTTCCATGTCTATGACACGGAGAACCCCTGGCACATGCTCCTCGGAACGGACGGCGATGTAAACGAGACGCGTTCCGGTCAGCTCTGCGGGCCGGAGGTCAATGAGGGGGCGGGCGTTGACTGCCAGATGGACTGTCTGATACGGATTCCTGCCCAAGGCACCCGCAGAATACGCTTTTTTGTGGCGGGCTCCTGCGAATCCCTGGAGGACTGCAGGGAACAGGAACGCCTGCTGCGCCATACGGAAGACGTGGAGCGGCAGAAAAAAGAACGCTTCGAGAGCGCCTTCCAGACCTGCGACCTGAAGTCCGGGGACCAGGAATTCGACCAGATTTTCCAATGGATTAAGGTCTATATGGACTGGATGACCCTGAAATATGAGCCTATGGGCCGGGGAATCACGGCAGGGATGCCGGAATTCAGGTGGTGGTTCGGCTGCGACAGCTTCTATACGGTTCAGGGCCTCCTGCCGCTGGGCATGGGCGGGCTCGTGCGGGATACGCTGGAGCTTCTGCTGAAATATTCCCGGAAAATCAATGGGGACGGACAGATAATCCATGAGCTTCTGCCCAACGGGGTCTGCCCCAACAAAGGGAATGTACAGGAAACCGCACAGTTCATAACGGCAATATGGCAGTACTATCAGTGGACGGCAGACCGTTCCCTTGTGGAGGAGGCTTACGAATACTGCGAGAAGGCGGCACAGTGGCTGCAGCGCATGGACGAGGACGGAGACGGCTTCCCCACCGGTTATGGCCTGATTGAAATCAATGGCCTGAATATGGAGATGATCGACTGCGCGGTCTATACCTGCCAGGCCTATGACAGCTTTGCCAGCCTGTCAGAGCTGATGGGAAAGAAGGAAGCCTCCGAATCCTAT
>CAOOJO010000202.1 GCA_948496895.1 uncultured Acetatifactor sp.
GCTGAGCAAGCGGCGTGGTGATAATCGTAGCCTTGTCATTGTGCTCCCTGATCAGCGCCACGCACTCCTGCACCTTGGCGGCATCTGCCTTGTCCGTCCTGCTCAGGATGATTGTCCCTGCGTACTCGATCTGGTTGATGAAGAATTCGCCGAAGTTCTTGATATACATCTTCGCCTTTGAGGCGTCCACCACCGCTACGGCGCTGTTCACCTGCACGTCCAGATCCGCCGCCACATTCTCCACGGCCCGCAGCACATCCGAAAGCTTCCCTACCCCGGAGGGCTCGATGAGAATCCGCTCCGGCGCGTAGGTCTCGATGACCTCCTTCAGGGAAGCCCCGAAATCCCCCACCAGCGAGCAGCAGATACACCCGGAATTCATCTCCTTGATTTCGATGCCCGCCTCCTTCAGGAAGCCGCCGTCGATGCCGATCTCCCCGAACTCGTTCTCAATCAGCACGGTCTTGCTGCCGTCCAGCGCCTCCTGTAATAGCTTCTTGATCAGGGTCGTCTTCCCGGCCCCCAGAAATCCTGAAAATACATCTATCTTTGTCATCCCTGCCATTCCTTTCTCCGGGTTCCGTCTAGGGCAGGCGCCACGCCAAAAAAGCCCGGTGCGCTACCCGAACCCGTCCCTTTATTTTCCTCCAAAAGAGAAGGATTGTCAATAAGCTGGGACAAAATACACACAAATTCTATTGACAGATCCCCTCGCAGCGTTTATTGTATGATTAGAACCATACAACAGAAAGGCGTTTCCCATGGACAATACACAAAAAGACACCATTCAGCCCGCCGCTCCCCTGTCTGCCGAAAGAGGCAGGCTCAGCGGCAGCACCATCAAAATCATCGCCGTAACCGCCATGCTGATCGACCACGCCGCGGCGGCGGTGCTCGTCAGATACCTGGTATCCGGCATACAGACGGCCCAGGCTGCCGGAACGGCCCTGGCCTGGCAGCAGGAGCATGCGGCCCTGTACACCGCCTACTATCTCATGCGGGACATCGGACGGCTGGGCTTCCCAATCTTCTGCTTCCTGCTGGCGGAAGGGTTCCAGCGGACGCGGGATGTGAGAAAATACGCCCTGCGGCTGGGGATGTTCGCTCTGATTTCAGAGATACCCTTCAACCTGGCCATATGCGGCCAGGCGTCCAATCTCGGATATCAGAACGTATATTTCACCCTGCTGCTGGGCCTGCTGGCGCTGTGCGCCTTTGGCTTCTTCGAGAAGGCTGAGCACCGGAAGGAGAAGGACTTGCCCGCGCCGCTGCGGATGACATTCCTTGTCACAGGCGTGATTCTTCCCGCCGCCTATCCACTGGTATGCGATAATCTGGATTCCCTGGAAATCCAGAACTGTATCCTCCTTTGCGCTGTGATAGTGGGGGCGGCGGTCATGGGCTACTTCTTCTATGGCATGCGCAGGGGCCTGCGCCGGGTCCAGACTGTCAGCGCCGATATGACGGCGCTGGCGCTGTGCATGATTGCGGCGGAGTTCCTGCGCACGGATTACGCCGGGATGGGCGTGCTGACCATAGCTGTGATGTACCTGCTTCGCAGACGTAAGGTATTGGCCATGCTGGCAGGCTGCGTGGTGCTGACCATCATGAGTCCTTCGGAGCTGCCGGCCTTTTTCGCCGTCATCCCCATCGCTTTGTACAACGGAAAGCGGGGGCTTAAGATGAAATACTTCTTCTACGCGTTCTACCCGGCGCACCTGGCGTTATTGTACCTGATAGCCGTGCTGATGGGGCTGGGCGGCGTGACGCTGCTCTAAGGAGGATAAAAAATGCTGGAAGTCATACATTTGACCAAAAAATACGGCAAGACCCTGGCCGTGGACGACATCGGCTTCACAGTGCCGGACGGACAGATTGGGATACTGTTGGGCCCCAACGGGGCAGGGAAGTCCACTGTCATCAAGAGCATCGCGGGACTTTTGCGGTTCAAGGGCACGATCCGTATCCAGGGGCAGGACTCCCACACCATGGATGCCAAGAAATGCTTCGCCTATGTGCCGGAGCTTCCCTGTCTGTACGAAGCCCTCACCGTGCGGGAGCATCTCGAGTTCATCAGCAGGGCCTACGGCGTCGCCCTTTCGGAGGAGGAGGTCTCTTCCCTCTTCCGGCGCTTCGAACTGACCGACAAGCAGGATAAGCTGGGCAGCGAGCTGTCCAAGGGCATGATGCAGAAGGTCAGCATCTGCTGCGCCCTGGTCATCCGGCCAAAGGTGATACTGCTGGACGAGCCCATGGTGGGCCTGGATCCGGCGGCCATCAAGGAATTGAAGGCCCAGATTCTGGAGCTGAAGGATCGGGGCTGCACAGTGCTGATCAGCACCCACATGCTGGAGATGGTGAAGGAGCTGTGGGACGTGACCTTCGTGATGGACAAGGGCCATATCCTGGGGACCTACGCCAGGGAGGCGCTGGCCAATGAGGATCTGGAGGAGCTCTACTTTTCCGTCACAGGCCAGGACCGTCCCCTGGAAGAAGGGAGATAGGCCATGGGAGCGATTGGATATCTCTATAAAAGGACAATGATCAATCGGGCCAAAATGGCTCTTAAGAAGCCTGTGACCTATCTTTATCTGGCCCTTCTGCTGTTCTACTTCCTGGCGCTTCCCGCCTCCCTGAAGGTGGTGGGGCAGGAGATGGGTATCGACTCCGCCCTGGGCATGGCAGGGGTGCTGACCGTGATAGCCTTCTGGCTGATTCCCGCCAACCTGATCGCCTACGCGAAGCGCAGGGGGCTGGTGTACCGCCACAGCGATGTGCACTTCCTTTTTCCCGCCCCGCTGGACCCCAAACGGGTGCTGCTCTACGCCCATCTGAAGACCCTGCTCCTGCAGGTGCTGGTAAGCCTCTTCGCGGTGGTGTGCGGAGGCGTCATGTTCCACGTGGAGGGCTGGCGGCTGGCAGTCTATTTCGTGTTCTCCGTTCTCATCGAAAATCTCCTGGAAGCCGGCATCATGCTCCTGCTCTATGGTTCGGAGCGAATCGGAGACCGACAGCGGGGTATGGTGATAAAGGCTGCTTACGGCATTGTAGTCATATTTCTGGCCATGGCAGTCTATACCTATCTTCAGGAGGGCTTAAATCTGGAGACCGTGTCCCATTTCCTGCACAGCGATATGATCCAGCTGGTGCCGTTAGTGGGCTGGTATATCGCGGCGGTGCATCTGCTGTTCGTGGGGGCCACGGCGGTGAATGTGACCGGGACAGTGTGCTATGGACTGCTGTTGGCCATCGTATTGACGGCGGCATGGCGGATGAAGTGTCAGGGAGGGTTCTACGAGGATGCCATGAAGTTCGCGGAGGACTACGAGGAAGTCCTGGAGAGCCGCAGGCAGGGCAATGCCCGGATGCGGCTGGGCAAGAAGGAGAAGCTTGGCAGGGCCGCGGTTCGCTGGCGGGGCCGGGGTGCCAGCGCCCTGTTCTACAGGCAGCTTCTGGAGTACAAAAAGAGCAGGTATTTTCTCTTCGACATCAATACCGTGGTCGCCATCCTGGCGGGCTTAGGCGTGTCCTATCTCTACCAAAGAGAGGGCGGATTCGGAGCGCTGGAGCCTTACCGGGCCCTTGTGGTATCCGCGGTGGCGGCTTATGTGATTTTCATCTTCACAGGCTTTGGCGGAAAGTGGGCAAAGGAGCTGAAGTCCCCCTATACCTACCTGATTCCGGACAGCCCCTTCCGCAAGCTCATAGCCGCTACCATGATGCAGCATGTACAGGCCCTTGTAAACGGCTGCCTGATGGTAGTGCCCTGCGCCATGATCATGGGGCTGACCCTGCCCGAGGCCCTGCTCGCAATCCTTTTCTATGAGTTCCTGTCCGCGAACAAGCTGTACTCCCTGGCCGTGGCCCAGATTGTCACGGGCAATGCCCTGGGCGCCACAGCCAGGCAGCTTATGCAGATGCTCCTCCTGAGCATCGCCATATTCGCGGCGGTGATGGGAGCCGTCATGGGCATGTCAGTGGGCGGCGTGCTGATGGCCCTGGGCGTCATGGATCTGTTCCTGGGGCTGTTCACGATCATATACATGGTGATAGCAGCGTTGAATTTCTATCATATCGAAGCATGAACCTGCTCATTCCTTGTCCGGGCCGGCCGCGTCGGCCTGTCGGGAATGATAGGCGGATTGCCCGGAGCTCTTCGCCGGGTGGAGATGCTTCATATATTTCACGAAATCCACGATGGTGGCCTGGACCCCCTCCTCCATCTCCAGGACGGTATTGACGATGTCCTGGGCGGTGTAGTCCAGAGCCACATAGTGGTTCAGGATTTCAGGCGGACAGCGGTATTCCGTGCGCCCCAGCAGATAATCCGTGGTCACATGGAAAAATTCCGCCAGCCTGCACAGCGTGTTCAGATCCGGAGCATGTACGTTGTTCTCATAGTTGGAGATGGTTCCCACAGACAGATTCAGAAGCGCGGCCATTTCCTTTTGGCCCAGGCCTTTTTCCTTGCGCAGATTCGCCAATGTGTCGCCGATTTCCCTCATGGATTCCCCACTTCCCCTCTTTGCTGCAGGATTTTACATGTTCCGGTTTTATTCTAAAAGATTCTCCGGATTATAAAATATGATTTCACGCATCCAATATTTTTATCCTCGTATTTTAGGATTGCCGAAATTCCCGCGGCCCCATATGCGTCCAAAACAGTCCCACGCATTGACTTTGGGCATCCGAGATGATAAGATGTGTGTAGAAAAAGCGGGGAGCTCCGCGCAGAAAAGAGGTAACATATGATAAACAAGCTGATTGCAGGAATCCGGAAGCTGAACGCGCCTATCGTGGTAGGCTTGGATCCCACGTTGAAATTCGTGCCGGAGCATATCCGGGAAGCCGCCTTCGCCCAGTACGGCGAGACCCTGGAGGGCGCGGCGGAGGCCGTCTGGCAGTACAACAGGGGCATCGTGGACGCCATCTACGACCTGGTGCCCGCGGTGAAGCCCCAGATAGCCATGTATGAGCAGTTCGGCATCCCCGGCCTGGCTGCTTTCAAGAGAACGGTGGATTACTGCAGGGAAAAAGGCCTTGTAGTCATCGGCGATGTGAAGCGGGGCGATATCGGCTCCACCTCGGAGGCCTACGCGGTGGGGCATCTGGGAAAGGTACAGACCGGAAAGAGCTGGCATTACGGCTTCGATGAGGATTTTGCCACCGTGAACCCTTATCTGGGTTCTGACGGCGTGAAGCCTTTCCTGAAGGTATGCGATGAGGAACACAAAGGAATCTTCGTTCTGGTGAAGACCTCCAATCCCAGCAGCGGCGAGCTGCAGGACCGACTGGTAAAGGACGGAGCCGACGGGGAGAAGCCCTTCTATGAGATTGTGGGCGGCATGGTGGCGGCATGGGCAGAAGAACATATGCCCGAGACCGGAGACTACAGCTATGTGGGCGCGGTGGTAGGCGCTACCTACCCGGAGCAGGGGCGAATCCTGCGGGAGATCATGCCCAAATCCTTTATCCTGGTACCGGGCTACGGCGCTCAGGGCGGCAAAGGCGCGGATCTGGTGCATTTCTTCGACAGGGACGGCCTGGGCGCTATCGTCAATTCCTCCAGGGGCATCATCGCGGCTTATCAGCAGGAGCAGTATGCCCGCTTCGGCAGCCAGTGCTATGCGGACGCCGCCAGAGCGGCG
>CAOOJO010000203.1 GCA_948496895.1 uncultured Acetatifactor sp.
TATAGCAGGCAATCTCATAGACTACCTGCCATATAAAATAAATAATATACTCTTGCACTACTCGAACTCTATGGTTGCCGGCGGCTTAGGACTCATGTCAAAGCAGACCCGGTTCACATGCTCCACCTCCGCCAATATCCGCTCCGTAATCCGCTCCAGCACCGCCCAGTCCACCTTCTCCACGGAAGCCGTCATGGCGTCCACGGTATTAATGGCCCGGATGATTACCATATACTCGGATACACGGGCATTGTTCCTGACTCCCACAGACTTGAAATCCGGCACCACAGTGAAGTACTGCCACACCTTCTTGTCCAGCCCTGCCCTGGCGAACTCCTCCCGCAAAATCGCGTCCGACTCCCGCACGGCCTCCAGCCTGTCCCTGGTGATGGCCCCCAGGCACCTCACGCCCAGGCCCGGCCCCGGGAAGGGCTGACGGTACACCATGTCATGGGGCAGCCCCAGCTCCACGCCGCAGGCCCGCACCTCGTCCTTAAATAACTGCTTCAAAGGCTCCACCAGCTCGAACTTCAAATCCTCCGGCAGTCCTCCCACATTGTGGTGGGACTTGACCATCTTCGCCGTCTTCGTGCCGCTCTCGATGATGTCGGGATAGATGGTGCCCTGCCCCAGGAAATCAATCCCGTCCAGCTTCCTGGCCTCCTCCTCAAAGACGCGAATGAATTCGCTGCCGATGATCTTCCGCTTCTGCTCCGGATCCGCCACGCCGGACAGTTTCCCCAGGAAGCGCTCCACGGCATCCACATAGATCAAATTCGCATGGAGTTCGTCCCGGAACACCTTCACCACGCTCTCCGACTCGTTCTTGCGCATCAGGCCGTGATTTACATGGACGCAGGTAAGCTGCTCCCCGATGGCCCTGATCAGCATGGCCGCCACCACGGAGGAGTCCACGCCGCCGGACAGGGCCAGCAGCACCTTCCTGTCGCCCACCTGCTGCCTGATCAGCTCCACCTGATCCTCGATGAAATTCTTCATGTTCCAGTTCGCTTCCGCCTTGCAGTCCTCGAACAGGAACTGCTTCAGCGCGTCCTGCCCTGGCAGGGCATCCAGGCGCGTCTCGCATTTGGACTGGGGATAGTCGATGGAAATCATGGGGTATCCCAGCCCGTAGAGTTCAGGCCGCACCTCCACTGCCTGTCCGTCCACCACGCGGTTCTCGCCGCCGTTTAAGATGATACCCTTCACATTGGGCAGGGCCTGCAGCTCCTCCACGGTGATGTCATGGGGATGGATTTCGCTGTATACGCCAAGGGCGCGGATGTCCCTGGCAAGGACCGTGTTCTGCGTGCTGCCCAAATCCAGAATGACGATTAAATCCTGCTTCATTGATGATATTCTCCTTCTCTTTTCTTTTGAGGCTTGTTCGTTTCCATATTATTCATGATACCTTAGGCAATTGCGGTTTGCAAGGATTATTTTGCCATAACCTGCCCTATAAACTCACCACCTGACGCTCCACCGCTCTGAATACTCCCCCGACAGATTCTCATGGCGCACATCCCTTTCCAGGGCCTTCTCCGACTCCCGCTTTTTGCCCAGAAGCAAAAGGAACTCCTGCTCATCGAAGGGCAGCTCCACCCAATCGTCCTTCCACGCGGACAGATAAGCTGCGTTGCCAATGGTCAGCCCTCGGATTCCCTCAACGCCCGGCGCAATCAGCTCTTTCCCGAAAAGCACGGCATCCGTGAAGTTTTGCAGAATCTCCAGATGGCCTCCGCCCGGCTCCTCCTCTTCTATTGTCCGACAGCTCACCTTCTCCTGGGGCATGCCCTCCCTGGAGGTGTAGCAGATCTCACGCTCGTCCCGATCCAGCAGCCAGAGCTTCAGGCAGCCGTTCTCCACCACGGCCTTCCCCAAAGTCCCGCTGATCTCCATGCGGTTGGTGCCGGGATACTCCCCCGTAGAGGTGAGGAACACCGCGCTGGCGCCGTTTTCATACTCCGCGTAGATGGTGGCGTCGTCCTCCACCTGGATTCGATGGTAATGGCCTTCCTTACAGAACGCCCGCAGTCTCACCGGCATCCCCATGATCCACTGCCAGATGTCCAGGTTGTGGGGGCACTGGTTCAGCAGCACCCCGCCGCCCTCTCCGTTCCAGGTGGCCCGCCAGTCGCCGGAATCGTAGTAGGCCTGGGTGCGGTACCAGTTGTTGATGATCCAGACGAAGCGCTTGACCTCCCCCAGCGCTCCCTCCCGCACCAGGCGGTGAATCTGCCGGAAAAGCGGATTGGTCCGCTGGTTGTACATAATGCCGAAAACGGATCCGCTCTCCGCCGCCTGCCGGTTCATGAGGGCCACGCTGGCCGTGTCCACCCCCGCCGGTTTCTCGGTCAGTACATGGAGCCTCCTGCGGAAAGCCTCCCCGGCAATCACCGGATGCAGCTTATGGGGCGTGGCAATCAGCACGGCATCCACCTCGCCGCCGTCTAAGAGCGTATTGTAGTCATCGTACCGCGGAACTCCCCCCAGGCGCTCTTTCGCCCAGTCCAGGCGCTCCCTGCGGCAGTCGCACACCGCCGCCAGCCTTGCACCTTTTACCCTGCCTTCAAAAAGCTGCACCGCATGGGCGCTTCCCATATTTCCGATTCCCACGACCCCGAACCGTAAAGTTTCCATATCCTTCCCTCCCTCTGTATATCAAAAAATCGAGTAGCTTCAGGCGTTTCGTCGTCTGCATCCTGGTAAGCCTCCTACCTTCTTCAGCCAAAAATCCTCCGGCATATCAGAAGATTTTCTCCAAAAGCTTGATGTATTCGCTAATCAAGTCGCTGGTCTTCTCCGCATAGATGGTCTCCTTGGCCAGGGCCACATTGTCCGTGATCACATTGTCCACGCCAAGCTCCACCATCCTGCGGATGCTGGCCTGGGTGTTCACGGTCCAGGCATAGAGCTGCTTTCCCTGCGCGTGGACCCTGTCCACCAGGTTCTCCGTCACATTGGCCGCCTCCACGCTGAAATGGTCCGCCGCCTCCAGGTCCGTGATGTTGCCATAGGCCAGGCTCATGACATAGACCGTTGTAACTTCCGGATTGTAGTCTTTCACCCGCTCCAGCACGCTGTAGACCTGGGAGGTAATCACGCACTGCTCCAGGAAGTCATACTCCATAACGATGTCCACCACACCTTTCTCGAACTCCGTCTCATGGCCGGTGGGCTTCAGCTCGATGTTCAGCTTGATCAGGTGGTCCCTGGCGAACTCCACCACCTGGCCCAGCCTGGGGATTCCCTCCCCGGCGTAATCCGGCCCGAAGAAGCTCCCCGCGTCCAGCCCCGTCACCTCCTCCCAGGTAAGCTCCCAGGTGTTTTTATTCAGGCCTGTAGTACGCTTGAAGCTGGTGTCATGCATGACGATGATCTCCCCGTCCTTCGTCTGCTGCACGTCCAGCTCAATCCAGTCCGCTCCCAGCTCGCTTGCGCCCTCGAAGGCACTCATGGTGTTCTCCGGGTAATCCACGGATGCCCCTCTGTGGGCGGTGACCTCCGTGGTACGGGCGTACTCGATGTTCAGGTTGTATTTTCCCAGATGCAGCCCATAAGTGAATATTGTCCCCAGAACCACGGCGGCCAGGCCTATTCCGACGCAGGCGGCCCGGATGCGGGACCTCTCCCCGGCTTCCTTCTCTCCCGCCCCCAGCTCCAGGCCGCGGATTTCCTCGCCCTTTTCCTGCTTATGGGCATAGAAGAGGACGCTGATGCCGGCGTAGCCAATGGGCATGGACAGGGACATGAACACCACGGCGCACAGGGCGATGAACATCCAGATAATGGTGGACACCAGGCTGTTCAGGAGGGCGAAGCGCTCCAGCATGCCGTCCACCGCCATGATCAGCAGAATCCCTATCAGGACGCAGCCTAAGAAGCACAGGGATATGACCGCCTGCATGGCCACCAAAGAAAGCATGTCCCGCACATGCCTTCCCGCTCCCAGGCGGCGGCTGCGCTTCCTGGCTTCTTTGAAAGAGAAGTCCTCCAGCACCAGAAAATGCAGCGAGTAGAGCCAGTATGACAGCAGCGCCGCCAGCAGGGCCACTGCCGCGGCGCAGAGCAGGGGCAGAAACCGGTTCTGCCCGATATAATCCTGGATGAAGCCGGGCACCTGGATGGTGGAGATTACGCCCGATGCCAGACCCAGGTTCAGGAAGGGAATGAGGAACAGAATCAGGAACGCCAGAGAAAGGCTGCGGGGGTGGAGCAGCCCCACGCACTTGCGTGCGGAGACGCGGAGCACCTCCGGCAGGCGGGCCTTACGGTTCTGCCAGGACTGGTCCAGCAGGATAATCACCGTGGCGATGTCGAACATGGTGTAGGCTGTCATGAGCAGAAGGAGCATGGTCACCGACAGCACCGTCACCGGATGGACGGCGAAGGACAGCACGTTTTCCACTGTCAGGTATCTGTATCCCGTGATTTTCATAATCAGGCGAAAGCATCCTGAGAACAGGGGTACGGCCACCAGGAAGGTCAGCAGCTTGAAGACGATTTCAAATTCCGCCAGCGCTCTCCGGTTCCGGTTCACCAGATTACCCAGTTGTCTTACTTTTTCCATCCCTCTTCGCCCTCGCCTTAAGCTTTCCTCTTTCCACCGCTTCGCGGATCTGTCTGATAAACTTTATTATAGTGAATCCAACCGAAAAGTCAATAACTCTGAATCATGGATAAATTTTTAAACCGCCTCATTGCATGGCGTCCCGTCCTTTGTTATCATAATGGCAGGAGGTGAGAGATATGGCAGGTGAAGACAAAAAAGATTTCAACGCGATGCTACAGGATGCCAAAGACATGCCCAAGCTCCAAATCGTCACGGATGAAGCGACCATCAAAAAATATGGCGGAGAACGGATGTATTTCGCGCCGCCTGCTGCCTATGACGCGCTCATGAAGAGGGTCCCTTTCGGGAAAGTCCTCACCGTGGGGGCCATCCGGGAATATCTGGCAAGGGAAAACGGCGCAGATTTCACCGAACCCATTACTGCGGGGATTTTCGTCTCCATCGCGGCATGGGCAAGCTACCAGCGCTCCGGGGATGAGACGCCTTATTGGCGGACGCTAAAGGCAAATGGTGAGCTGAATGCCAAGTATCCCGGCGGTGTGGAAGCGCAGAAAGAGCTGCTGGAAAAGGAGGGGCATACCATCCTGCAGAGGGGCAGGACAAATATCCGGTATTATGTGAAAGATTACGAGCGGGTATTGTTCCCCCTATGATATGGGAATCCTCCCGCAACCAGAATTTTACCCCCGCCCGGGACATTGCCCCGGCCACATTTTCGAATCGCGGAAGCCGGTCCTGCTGCCGCCTTCTGGAAGGTCGGTCTCGTCCAGGACGGGGTTCTTCTCGTATTTCACATAATCCGTCCCCCATGGCCACTGTAGGCCTTTCAGAACCTCCTCAGGACCATACATCGCTGTCCCAGCGCCTGCACCCAAGATATCGTGGAACCTCGTCCCGGATCAGTTCGGATATCCTCCCATTGATCTGCACCGGGAAAAACATCAGCCCGTCCGCCTCCCGGACAGGCAGCCACAGGCTCTCCTCCTGCTGAAAATCTGCCTCCGTAGGCTTCTCACGCCTTTCCCCGGTGAGCTCCGCCAGAAAGATATGGACCACCCTGTGGGCATATTC
>CAOOJO010000204.1:0-2176 GCA_948496895.1 uncultured Acetatifactor sp.
GGCAGAAAAAGAAATGATCCAAAAAAATATTGAAGAATTTTCCAGATTGCAGGATTACATGCAGTCCTGTGACAAAGAGTCCGAAGCATATACGAAGATGAAAAAACGTTACACGGAATTGAAAGTCATCTTGGCTGCTTCGGGAATCAACCTGACGGAGATTGACTATATCAAGGAATAATCACCACGGTAAAGGAATGGAAAGTTCAGACCGAAAAAACAGCGGCTGGCGCATGAGGCAATCATTGCACAATGCGGCAGCCGCATTTATGATAATGTAACATGCAGGAGGTGCCCAATGGATGCTGATAAAAACACATTGGCCGTAGGCGGCTTTCTCTTCTTCACGGAAAAGGATGCCAGCCTGGCCCGGGCGGAGGAACAGAGGATTGCGTATCTGGAGGAGCGCATAGATTATTCTTCCCCGGAGAGCATACGCTATATCTATGAGAAGACGATTCAGGAGCGCCTGTTCAGGACGCCCGTGGGACTGCGGTACCTGGAGAAGCTTCGGGATTTTCTGCTGGCCCGGCCGGAGATAGATCCGGCCAGCGTCATAGAGATTCCACTGTATATAACCTTTGACGGGGAATTGCGAGAGCACACCAGCCCCGCCAGGAACAGGGTGGCGCCCTCCAAAAAGAAGGACCGGGATAAGGAGAAGGAGCGCTTTACCCTCTCCGTCCTCCTGAATGTGATGCTGGTGCTGGCCATCATCGCGATGTTCGTCATCTCCTTTCTCAGCGACCAGCCAAACATCGTCAATTATGAGAGGGCCATCACTGATAAGTACGCCTCCTGGGAGCAGGAGCTGAACCAGAGGGAGCAGATTATCCGTGAGAAAGAGAGGGAGCTGAAGCTGAGCCAGTGACCTGGCGTGGACGATTCAGGCGAAGATTTCACAGATTCGACATATCTTTATGCTATGATTGCTATGAGAAAGGCCGATAGGAGAACTGCGGTAGAGGAATCGGGAAAAGAAAGGTCGTGGGGAAATGGAACGTTTGAAGATACTTGTGGTGGATGATGAGAGCAGGATGCGCAAGCTGGTGAAGGATTTCCTGGCAAAGAGCGGCTACGATGTCATAGAGGCCGGGGACGGGGAGGCAGCGTTGGACATTTTCTTCCAGGAGAAGGACATCGCCCTGATCGTCCTGGACGTGATGATGCCGAAGATGGACGGCTGGCAGGTATGCAGGGAAGTCCGTTCCTACTCCAAGGTTCCCATCATCATGCTCACGGCCAGGGCCGACGAGCAGGACGAGCTCCAGGGCTTCCAGCTGGGAGTGGACGAATACGTGACCAAGCCCTTCAGCCCCAAGATACTGGTGGCCAGGATAGAGGCAATCCTGCGCCGCACCAATCAGACGGCCAACGAGGAAATCATAAGCTGCGGCGGCATCCTGATGGACAAGGCCGCCCACCAGGTGACCATAGACGGCAAGCCCGTGGACTTAAGCTTCAAGGAATTCGAGCTTCTGGCCTATTTCCTGGAGAACCGGGGGATAGCCCTCTCCCGGGAGCGGATATTGAACAATGTATGGAATTATGACTATTTCGGGGATGCCCGGACCATCGATACCCATGTAAAAAAGCTCCGCAGCAAGATGGGCGAGAAGGGCGAGCTGATCAAGACAATCTGGGGGATGGGGTATAAGCTGGAAGAGGACAAGCCATGACGCATTCCATCAGACGGCAGCTTGCGCTGATTTTCATCGGACTGATGACAGGCACCATCTTCCTGTGCTGGCTGATGAACAATCTGTTTCTGGGGCAGTACTATATCAGGAGCAAGAAGGAAGTCATCTATCAGGCCTACCACACTATTCAGCAGGCGGCCAACAGCGATACCTACAGCACCGAGGCTTTCCGCAAGGAGCTGAACGATGTCTGCAACATATACAATATCACGGTCTATGTGATGGATGCCAACTCCCGGCTGAAATATGCCTCGATCAACGGCGGAGAGGAGCTGGAGAAACGCCTGACCGCATACATCTTCGGCTTTTTCTCCGACGCGGCGAAAGTCATCGAGGAGGGGGACGGCTATGTGGTGCAGCAGGTGCACACGGAAGAGGCGGACTTCCTGGAAATGTACGGCAGACTGAGCACAGGTATCTCTTTTATCATGCATACGCCCCTGGAGAGCATCCGGGAGAGCGCGAAGATTGCCAAC
>CAOOJO010000204.1:2186-5617 GCA_948496895.1 uncultured Acetatifactor sp.
CCGGTTCCTGGCCTATATGGGTATCGTGGCCACACTGGCTGGCGGCATCATCATCTGGTTCGTCTCCACGAAAATCACGAAGCCGATTCTGGAGCTGAACCGCATATCGGAGAAGATGGTGCACCTTGATTTCGAGGCTAAATATGAGGGTGAGGCCCGCAATGAGATAGGGCTGCTGGGGGAGAACATCAACAAGCTCTCCGCCTCCCTGGAACGTTCCATTTCCGAGCTGAAGACAGCCAACAACGAGCTCCAGCGGGATATCGAGAAGAAGGAACAGATAGATGTCATGCGCAAGGAGTTCCTTGCCAATGTGTCCCATGAACTCAAGACCCCCATCGCCCTGATACAGGGCTACGCGGAGGGCCTGTCCGAGGGGGTCAATGACGATCCGGAGAGCCGCAGCTTCTACTGCGAGGTCATCATGGATGAGGCCTCCAAGATGAACAACATGGTGAAGAAGCTGTTGACCCTGAACCAACTGGAGTTCGGCAACGACGTGGTGGCCATGGAGCGTTTCGACGTGGCCGCTCTGGTGAAGAATTATGTACAGTCCGCCGGAATCCTCACCAGGCAGAATGAGATAACGGTGCGCATGGAGGACTACGGCCCCATCTTCGCATGGGGCGATGTATACAAGACCGAGGAGGTCTTCACGAACTATTTTTCCAACGCGGTGAACCACTGCCAGGCGGTAGACCCAGGCAAAGGGAAGATAATCGTCATCTCCCTGGAGCAACGGGAGGGAAAGGTGCGGATAGGCGTGTTCAATACAGGCCGTCCCATTCCGGAGGAATCCGTCCCCCATCTCTGGGAGAAATTCTATAAGGTGGACAAGGCCAGGACCAGGGAGTACGGGGGAAGCGGCGTGGGGCTGTCCATCGTCAAGGCCATCATGGAATCCATGAACCAGAAATACGGCGTGGAGAATTACAACAACGGCGTGCTGTTCTGGTTCGAGCTGGACGGAAACCAGCAGAGCTGAGGACCCTGGAGCGCGCGGGGAGGGAGGTAAATTTTGAATATGGAAGAAATCAAGGATAGGAAGGTATTGCTGGTAGGCCTGGATACGGGGCAGGAGCAGGACTTTGACCATTCCATGGAGGAGCTGAAAAGCCTGGCCGAGGCTGCGTATAAGCAGGTGGTCGGCATCATTGTCCAGCGCATGCCGGCTGTGAACAAGGCCTTCTATATCGGCACCGGCAAGGTGGAAGAGGTGAAGGAATACGCCGGGCAGTGTGAGGCGGAAGAGGTGGTCTTCGACAATACCCTCTCCCCCTCCCAGGTGCGCAACCTGGGCCGGGAGCTGGGGCTGACTGTCCTGGACAGGACGAATCTGATTCTGGACATCTTCGCCATCAGGGCCCAGACCAAAGAGGCCAAGCTCCAGGTGGAGACCGCCAGGCTCCAGTATTTTCTGCCCAGACTGGTGGGCATGAGGGAGAACCTGAGCAGACAGGGCGGCACCACGGGCGGCTCTCTGAGCAACAGGGGCGCGGGTGAGACGAAGCTGGAGCTGGACAGGCGCAAGATAGAGCACCGGATCAGCGAACTGAAAAAGGATCTGGACGAGATAGCCGGGGCGAGACAGACCATGCGCAAGAAGCGCAGCCAGTCGCCCATCCCCAAGGTGGCGCTGGTGGGCTACACCAATGCCGGCAAATCCACGATCATGAATCGCATGGTGGACATGTACGGGGACAACCGGGAAAATGGATATTCCGAGAAAAAGACTGTGCTGGAAAAAGATATGCTCTTTGCCACCCTGGATACCAATGTGCGCTGCATCAACCCCAGGACGGATGAGAACATCCCGTTTTTCCTGGCGGATACCGTGGGCTTCATCGACAAGCTGCCTCATGGGCTGGTGAAGGCGTTCCGCTCCACCCTGGAGGAGGTGAAGTATGCCGACCTGCTGATTCAGGTGGTAGACTGCTCCGATGAGCATTACAGGCAGCACATGGAAGTCACCGCGCAGACCCTGAAGGAGCTGGAGGCGGGGGACATCCCGCAGATTGTGGTCTACAATAAGGCGGACAAAATCGATATGCCCAACCTACCCAGAGTAAGCGAAAAGCAGATTCACATGGCGGCTTCTCTGGGCTGCGGCATGGAAGAGCTGGTGGAGATGATCAGGGAATGCGTCTATGCCGACAGGGTGGAGGTGACCCTGCTTCTGCCCTATGACAGAGGGAGCATAGTTTCTTATTTCATGGAAAACGCTACCGTGCTGGAGCAGGAGTACAGAGAGGACGGCGTATGGCTCAGAGCGAGCTGCCATAAAAACGACGCGGACAAATATTCCATGTACCAAAAAAGGGAAGAATAACATTTTCCACTTGTCTGGCGGAGAAATATGTTGTATGATTTAGGAAGCGGCATAGCGGCGCGCGGAACAAATTTCCCCGGAAGGGAACTGGATAAGGAAGAGACGAGATGAAATATAAGAAAAGTGTGATGGCGGTATTGATCCTGGCAATGCTGGGACTGAGCGGATGTGCGGAGAACCAGATTCCAGATATGACAGAGCAAGAGATGCAGGCAGTGGGCGAATTCGTGGCCTATACCCTGATGAAATATGACGCGGGGCACAGCAGCAGGCTCATGGATCTGCCGCCGGCAGAGGAGGGGGAGACTGCTCCTCTGCCCACACGCTCTCCCGAGGAGACAGTAGGGATGGATCCGGTGGACGACACTCCTGTAGTGGATGGGCCGGGAGTGGAAGAAGAGGACTCTCAGGAACCGTCCTCTTATACCGCGGAAGAGGTGATGGGACTCCCGGAGGGCGTGACGCTGAACTTCACAGGGCAGGAAATCTGCGACAGCTATCCGGGCGAGAGCGATTATTTCGCCGTCACGGCTACGGAGGGGAAAAAGCTGCTGGTGCTCAAATTCTCCATCACGAACACGCTGGAGCAGGAGACCAGAGTGGATCAGCTTTCCTCCGAGGCCACATACCGGGTTGCCGTGAACGGAGAGAAGGCGAAAAGGGCTCTTTCCACGATGCTCCCCAACGATATGGCTTTCTATGCGGACACCCTGTCGGCGGGAGCCGGCGCGGAGGCGGTTCTTGTGGTCGAGATTCCTGCGGATGCCGCGGAGGCGATTTCCTCTGTGGAGCTTCAGATTAAAAATGAGTCTGAAACCTGCACAATTCAGTTGTCCGACGATATGTGAAGCGGTTTAAAAACGCCCGGGAGCGGGCGTTTTTGCTTTGAAAAAAAGAATTGTTGAAAAAAGTAAAAAAAAGAGAAATTTTGTGTTGACAAGAGAGGCGCGAGGTGCTATAGTATAATTCGTTGCCGGGAAAATATGGCAACAGCCAATCTGAAAAGAGAGGCAAAAAAATTTAAAAAGCTGTTGACAAAAGCGGAAAGCTATGATATCCTATCAGAGTTGCCGCTGATGAAGACGGCACAGCACCTTGACAA
>CAOOJO010000205.1 GCA_948496895.1 uncultured Acetatifactor sp.
CCTTTGGCTGCGGGGCAGCCGTGGCCACCAGCTCCATGGCCACAGAGCTGGTGAAGGGCAAAACGGTGGAAGAGGCCCTGCAGGTGACCAATAAGGCAGTGATGGAGGCCCTGGACGGACTGCCGCCTGTGAAGGTGCACTGCTCTTTGCTTGCGGAGGAGGCCATCCACGCGGCGCTCTGGGACTACGCCCGGAAGCATGGAATCGTGATTGAAGGCCTGAAGGAGCCGAAAGCGGACATCCATGAGGGGGAAGAGACCTGCGCATAGGGATGCCCCGGAGGTCTGCCTCCAGAAATGCCGCCAGAAAGATTCCTCCATTGTATGGACAATTCCCCGTAATTCTGATACAATCATACTGTTCTGCGGCAGCGGGAACGGACGCTGCGGGACGACATCATTCATGTAAAGGAACGGGGAAGCATCCATGGAATCCACAGACAAAAAAATGGAACAGAGCAGAATCCGCAATTTCTGTATCGTAGCGCATATAGACCACGGCAAATCCACTCTGGCCGACCGCATCATCGAGCACACAGGCCTGCTGACCAGCAGGGAGATGCAGGCCCAGGTGCTGGACAATATGGACCTGGAGCGGGAGCGGGGCATCACCATCAAGGCCCAGGCCGTGCGCACCGTGTACAAAGCAAAGGACGGGGAGGAGTACATCTTCAACCTGATAGACACCCCCGGCCATGTGGACTTTAATTATGAGGTCAGCCGCTCCCTGGCGGCCTGCGACGGCGCTATCCTGGTGGTGGACGCGGCCCAGGGGATTGAGGCTCAGACGCTGGCCAATGTATATCTGGCCCTGGATCATGACCTAGACGTGATTCCTGTGATCAACAAGATAGACCTGCCCAGCGCCGAACCCCAGCGGGTCATCGATGAGATTGAGGACGTGATAGGCCTGGAGGCCCAGGACGCGCCCCTGATATCGGCGAAGAACGGCATCGGCATCGAGGAGGTGCTGGAGCAGATAGTAAAGAAGATTCCCGCCCCCGGAGGGGACAGCGCCGCCCCGCTGCAGGCGCTGATTTTTGACTCCCTCTATGATTCCTACAAGGGCGTAATCATTTTCTGCCGCATCATGGAGGGAACCGTCCGGAAGGGGACGAGGATTCGCATGATGGCCACCGGGGCAAAGGAGGAAGTGGTGGAGGTGGGGGTATTTGGCGCGGGCCAGTTCATCCCCTGTGAAGAGCTCTCCGCGGGCATGGTGGGCTATATCACGGCCTCCATCAAGAACGTGAAGGACACCGAAGTGGGCGATACCGTCACGGACGATGACAATCCCTGCAAGGAGCCGCTGCCCGGCTACAAGAAGGTGCAGTCCATGGTCTATTGCGGCTTCTATCCGGCGGACGGTGCCAAATATCCGGATCTGCGGGACGCGCTGGAGAAACTCCAGCTCAACGATGCCGCCCTGCAGTACGAGCCGGAGACTTCCGTGGCGTTGGGATTCGGCTTCCGCTGCGGGTTCCTGGGGCTGCTGCACCTGGAGGTGATTCAGGAGCGGCTGGAGCGGGAGTACAACCTGGACCTGGTGGCCACTGCCCCCGGGGTGGTGTACAAGGTATTCAAGACAAACGGCGAGATGATTGAGCTGACGAACCCCTCCAATCTGCCCGATCCTTCTGTAATCGAGCATATGGAGGAGCCTGTGGTCAGCGCGGAGATCATGGTGACCAGCGAGTTCATCGGCTCCATCATGGAGCTTTGCCAGGAGAGGCGGGGGCGGTACCTGGGCATGGAGTATATCGAGGCCAGCCGGGCGCTGCTCCGCTATGAGCTGCCCTTGAATGAGATTATCTACGACTTCTTCGACGCGCTGAAGTCCAGGTCAAAGGGCTACGCCTCTTTCGATTATGACATCAAGGGCTACGAGGAGTCCAGGCTGGTGAAGCTGGATATTCTGATAAACAAAGAGGAAGTGGACGCCCTATCGTTCATCGTCCATGCGGATTCCGCCTATGAGAGAGGGCGCAGGATGTGCGAGAAGCTGAAGGAGGAGATTCCCAGACATCTGTTCGAGATTCCCATCCAGGCGGCCATCGGCGGCAAGGTCATCGCCAGGGAGACCGTCAAGGCCATGCGCAAGGACGTGCTGGCGAAATGCTACGGCGGCGACATCACCCGGAAGAAGAAGCTCCTGGAGAAGCAGAAGGAGGGCAAGAAGCGCATGCGCCAGATCGGCAGCGTGGAGGTGCCCCAGAAGGCTTTCCTGAGCGTGTTGAAGCTGGATGACGATTGAGGTGCCGCAGAGGCTCTTTATGGACATGCGATGGAGAGGAAGATGGAGCGCCAGGGAATGCCGAAACAATATAGTGATAATAATTGTACGGAAAAGAAAGAGCTGGAATTGTATTTCCACATTCCATTCTGCATCCGGAAATGTCTCTACTGCGATTTCCTGTCCGCTCCGGCGGATGGGGAGACCATCGGAAGATATATGGAAGCGCTTCTCGCCGAGACGGTGGGAAGCGCTCTTTCCTATGGGGAGTATACGGTTCCCACCGTGTTCCTGGGAGGCGGCACGCCTTCCGTGGCCGCGGTGGAGGACATAGAGCGGCTGCTATGGGCGGTAGGAAAGCACTATCGGCTGGATGCGGACGTGGAGATTACCATGGAGATCAATCCGGGCACGGTCTGTGGGGAGTCGGTATCCCGCTTCCGGGCCGCGGGCATCAACAGGCTGAGCATCGGTCTGCAGTCCGCCGACGATGGGGAGCTTGCGGACATCGGGAGGATCCACACCTGGGGGCAGTTCCTGGAGACCTACAGGGAGGCCAGGAAAGCGGGCTTTGAGAACATCAATGTGGACATCATGAGCGCGCTCCCCGGCCAGACCATCGCCCGGTATAGGCGGACGCTGGAGCGGGTCCTCTCCCTGGAACCGCCACCGGAGCACATCTCCGCGTACAGCCTGATCCTGGAGGAGGGGACGCCTCTCTTTGCCAGATATAAAAAGGGAGAGCTGGACATTCCCGATGAGGACACGGACAGGGAGATGTATCAGATGACAAAGGAAATCCTGGCGGAAAGGGGTTATAGGCGCTACGAGATATCCAATTATGCCAGGAAGGGCTATGAATGCCGCCACAACTGCGGTTACTGGCGCAGGCGAAGCTATGCGGGGTTCGGCCTGGGGGCGGCCTCGCTGGTGGACAATGTCCGGTTCCGGAACGGGTCGGATCTCCCGGCGTATCTGGCCGATTCCCTGGGGTGCAGAGAGGATGTGCGTCATCTGAGCAGAGGGGAGCAGATGGAGGAGTTCATGTTCCTGGGGCTTCGCATGACGGACGGGGTGGACATGTGGGAATTTGAGCGGCTTTTCGAATGCGGCATGGAAGAGGTATATGGAGATGTGATAGAGAAGAATATCCGCGACGGACTCCTGAAAGCGGACTTTTACATTGCGGCAGGGGAGGACAGTGAGCCTGCCCAGGCCGCCAGGAGGCTTGCCCTGACGGAGAGGGGGCTGGATTTAAGCAACTATGTGATGGCACAGTTTCTGCTGTAGAAGGCCCCATGCGCCGCAATTGGCCAGGCCGGAGATAAAATTCATTGAAAACCGCTCCTTTCTGACAGGCACCATGGAGGTCGCCGAAACATAAAATATGTTAAGAGTAATCCATGGGGGTTGGCTTGGAGACTTTTCAAAAACCATTGACTCAGGAGGAAGAGGCCGAGTATATCCGACTGCTGCGGGATGGTTCCCCTGAGGAGGCCGATCGGGCGCAGAAGATTCTGGTGGAGAGGAATCTGCGCCTGGTGGTTCATATTGCAAAAAAATACCAGAACGCGGACGAGGATATAGAGGATTTCATCTCAATCGGCTGTATCGGGCTGATTAAGGCCATCAGGACATTCGACGACAGAAAAGGGCGGCTGGCCACCTATGCCTGCAGGTGCATAGAGAACGAGCTGCTGATGTTCCTGCGGGGGAAGAAGAAGTCCTCCAGGGAAGTGTCCCTTTTCGAGCCCATCGGGCAGGACAAGGAGGGGAACGAAATCCACCTGGTGGACGTGATAGAGCAGAACCAGCCGGACATCGTGGAGAGCATGGAGCTGACCGGGAACATCAGGCGCCTGTTCGCGCTGATGGATGCCAATCTGACCCAGAGGGAGCGGCAGATTCTCATCATGCGCTACGGCCTCTACGGGAACCGGGAGGTGACCCAGAGCGAGATTGGGGCGAAGCTGGGGATATCGCGGAGCTATGTGAGCCGGATTGAGAAGAAGGCTTTGGGGAAGTTAAGGGAGAAGTTTGAGCAGGGGTGAAGGATAAGGCTGAGAGGAGCGCTGTAAAATGGGGCAAAATCCGTCAGGCCATATGTGGCTACATGGATTTTGCTCTATTTCATATACTCCAGAAATATCTCTTCTGCGCCAGCTGCACAATAGATTTGAATGGGATACCATCGGAAGAGGACGTGTTTTTTCCGATGGCATTGTCCCGGAAGCAGACCTTCAGACGCAAGGTCGATGAAAAGATGTTTCTTCAATCATGGAGCATAGATTCTATTGTATGCTTGGTAAGGAGTATAAATACTACGAAATTTTCTGTAATTTTCTTGTAGGTTATATGGGAAGCATGTATAATAGAATCCAAGACAGGATTCTATTATCAAGATTCTAAAATAGAATCCAAGACAGGATTCTATTATCAAGATTCTATAATAAGGGATGACATTGATTTTGACGGATAGAATATGGTAATGGTATGGAATATGGAGGATATATTGCCATGGCGAGAACCGTAGGAATAGGGATTCAGAGTTTTGAGAAGCTGATAACAGAAAACAGCTTTTATATTGATAAAACAGATTTTATCAGGCAGTGGTGGGAAAACAGAGACGATGTGACATTGATTACCCGTCCCCGCAGATTTGGGAAGACTCTGAATATGAACATGTTGGAGAGATTCTTATCTGTACAATATGCAGGGCAGGGAGAGGTGTTTGAGGGTTTATCTATATGGAAGAATGAGAAATACCGTAAACTGCAAGGAAGTATGCCCGTAATCTACTTAAGCTTTGCGGACGTAAAGGCCAGTACCTTTGCCTCGGCAAGGGAAAAGATTTGTATGCTTATCGAGGAAGTATACCGCAGGCATGATTTCCTGCTGACAGGAGGGAGCCTAAAGGAAGGAGAAGCAGAACGTTTCCGCAAGGTTTTGGTAGAAATGACAGACTCTGAAGCTGCGTACTCCCTCAAAAATCTGTCAGGTTATTTATCAGGTTATTATGGGAAAAAAGTTATTATTTTGCTGGACGAATACGACACGCCGCTCCAAGAGGCCTGGGTGTATGGCTATTGGATAGAGATGGTGGAATTCATGAGAGGCCTGTTCAATTCTACATTCAAGACGAATCCCTATCTGGAGAGAGCGGTTATGACAGGAATCACCAGGGTAAGCAGGGAATCGATTTTCTCCGACTTGAATCATCTGACAGTTGTGACATCCACATCCGAGATGTATGCGGATTGCTTTGGATTTACGGAGGAAGAGGTGTTTTCTGCACTGGATGAGTATGGGATGCAGGATAGGCGTACGGATGTCAAAAGATGGTATGACGGCTTTACCTTTGGAAAATGCAGGGATATATACA
>CAOOJO010000206.1 GCA_948496895.1 uncultured Acetatifactor sp.
CCCGTCCTATGCGGGACAGGCGGTATGCATGACCTATCCCCTGATTGGCAATTACGGCATCTGTAAGGACGACATGGAATCCAGGGGGCCTTGGCCGGACGGGTTCATCGTGCGGGAGCTTTCCCGCGTCTGCAGCAATTTCCGCTCCGATATGAGCATCCAACAATTCCTGGAAGACAACAATGTGCCGGGCATCTCCGGCATCGATACAAGGGCCCTGACGAAGCTTCTTCGGGAGAAGGGCACCATGAATGGCATGATCACCACGAAAGAATATCCGGATGTGGCGCAGGTACTGCCCAGCCTAAAGGCCTACACAACGGGTAAGGTGGTGGAGAAGGTGAGCTGCAGGGAGAAATATGCGGTAAAGCCTACCCTCCGGCTGGAGGACAACGGTCCCTTATCCGGCGCTGCCAGGTTCGACAGGGAAGCCTATGAAAGGGGTGTCCGGGAGCCGCGGCCTACGCTGGTGAAGGAGCTGAACGGCGCAGGGCTTCGGGTGGCGCTTATGGATTTCGGGGCCAAGGCAAATATCATTCGCTGCCTGACGGAGAGGGGCTGTGAAGTGACGGTGTATCCGGCATGGACCACGGCGGAGGAAATCATCGCGGATGGGCCCGACGGCATCATGCTCAGCAACGGCCCCGGAGATCCTAAGGAATGTACCGCCATCATAAAGGAAGTAAAAAAGCTCTACGACACGGACATCCCCATCTTCGCCATCTGCCTGGGCCATCAGCTCATGGCCCTGGCCACCGGGGCGGATACTTATAAAATGAAATACGGCCACCGGGGCGGGAACCATCCCGTAAAAGACCTGGCGACCGGCAGGGTGTACATTTCTTCCCAGAATCACGGCTATGTGGTGAACATGGACAAGCTGGATCCCAAGGTGGCGGTGCCTGCCTTCATCAATGTCAACGATGGCACCAACGAGGGCCTTTCCTACACCGGAAAGCGGATTTTCACCGTCCAGTACCACCCGGAGGCCTGTCCCGGGCCACAGGATTCCCGGTATCTGTTCGACAGGTTCATCCAAATGATACGACAGAGCGAAGCGAGGGAGAATCATTTTGTGATACGACAGAGCGAAGCGAAGGAGAATCATTTTGTGATGCGAAAGAGCGAAGCGATGGAGGATCATTTTGGTATGAGAGAGGGAGGGAGCGAAAATGCCTAAGAATCCAAACGTAAAACGAGTCATGGTCATCGGCTCCGGCCCCATCGTCATCGGCCAGGCGGCGGAGTTCGACTATGCGGGCACCCAGGCCTGCCGCTCCCTGAAGGAGGAGGGCGTGGAGGTGATTTTGGTGAACTCCAACCCCGCCACCATCATGACGGACCGGGACATCGCGGACAAGGTGTACATCGAGCCCCTCACCGTCCAGGTGCTGGAGCAGATCATAGAGAAGGAGAAGCCGGACAGCATCCTGCCCACCCTAGGCGGCCAGGCGGGCCTGAACCTGGGGATGGAGCTGGAGGAATCCGGGTTCTTAAAATCCCACGGCGTGACCCTTCTGGGGACTACCGCGGCCACCATCCGCAACGCCGAGGGACGGCAGGAGTTCAAGGATCTGATGGAGCGCATCGGGGAGCCCTGCGCGGCCTCCAAGGTGGTGGAGACCGTGGAGGAGGGCGTGGCGTTCACGAATTCCATCGGCTATCCCGTGGTGCTGCGCCCGGCCTACACCCTGGGAGGTTCCGGCGGCGGCATCGCCTACAACCAGGTGCAGCTGGAGGAGATCCTGGAGAATGGCCTGCGGCTGTCCCGGGTGGGCCAGGTGCTGGTGGAGCGCTGCATCGCGGGCTGGAAGGAAATCGAGTACGAGGTCATGCGGGACAGCGCCGGGAACTGCATCACCGTCTGCAATATGGAGAACATCGACCCTGTGGGCGTGCATACAGGAGACAGCATCGTAGTCGCTCCTTCTCAGACCTTAAGCGACAAGGAGTACCAGATGCTACGCACCTCCGCGCTGAACATCATCAATGAGCTGGAGATCACTGGGGGCTGCAACGTGCAGTTCGCCCTGCATCCCACCAGCTTTGAATACTGCGTCATCGAGGTGAACCCCAGGGTGAGCCGTTCCTCCGCCCTGGCCTCCAAGGCCACGGGCTACCCCATCGCCAAGGTGGCGGCCAAGATTGCCCTGGGCTATACCCTGGATGAAATCAAAAACGCTATCACGAAGAAGACCTACGCCAGCTTCGAACCCACGCTGGACTACTGTGTGGTGAAGATACCCAGGCTTCCTTTCGATAAATTCATCATGGCAAAGCGCACCCTGACCACCCAGATGAAGGCCACCGGGGAGGTCATGGCAATCTGTGACAATTTCGAGGGTGCGTTGATGAAGGCCATCCGCTCCCTGGAGCAGCATGTGGACTGCCTGTCCAGCTATGATTTCAGCGATTTGACCGCTGAGGAGCTGAAAAGCAAGCTGAAGGTGGTGGACGACAGGCGGATCTGGATGATTGCCGAGGCGGTCCGCAAGGGCATCCCCTATGAGGAGATTCACGACATCACAATGATAGATGTGTGGTTCATCGATAAAATCGCCATCCTGGTGGAGATGGAGGAGGCCCTGCGGACACAGGAGCTGACTCCGGATCTGCTGCGGGAGGCCAAGCGGATAGAGTTCCCGGACAGTGTGATTGCAAGGCTCACCGGAAAGAACCAGGCGGACATCCGGGCCATGCGCCATGAGAACGGCATCCGTGCCGTCTACAAAATGGTGGACACCTGCGCGGCGGAGTTCGCCGCATCGACACCTTATTACTATTCCGTATACGGCGGGGAGTGCGAAGTCTGTGGGGGGAAATTCACGGATTCGGAAAGCGCTTTATCGTGTGGCTGCGGCATGGATGCAGTGGAGAGCGCCCGGAACGGGGAAAGCGTCTCTCACATGGAAGCGGCTTCCGGTTCTCACGGGAATCGTAAAAAAGTCCTGGTCCTGGGCTCCGGCCCCATCCGCATAGGCCAGGGCATCGAGTTCGACTACTGCTCCGTGCATGCCACCTGGGCCTTCTCCAGGGCAGGGTACGAGACCATCATCATCAACAACAACCCGGAGACCGTGAGCACGGACTTCGATATCGCGGACAAGCTCTATTTCGAACCCCTGACCCCGGAGGACGTGGGGGCCATCGTGGACATCGAGAAGCCGGACGGGGCAGTGGTGCAGTTCGGCGGCCAGACAGCCATCAAGCTCACCGAGAGCCTGATGAAGATGGGGGTGCCCATTTTGGGCACCAAAGCCGAGGACGTGGACGCTGCCGAGGACAGGGAGCTTTTCGACAAAATCCTGGAGGAGACAGGCATCCCCCGGGCGGCGGGCGGAACGGTGTACACCGCCGAGGAGGCCAAGGCCGTGGCCAACCGCCTGGGCTATCCCGTGCTGGTGCGGCCCTCCTATGTGCTGGGCGGCCAGGGCATGCAGATCGCCATCTCCGACCAGGAAATCGAGGAGTTCATGGCCATCATCAACCGCATCGCCCAGGACCACCCCATTTTGGTGGACAAGTACCTCCAGGGCAAGGAAATCGAGGTGGACGCGGTCTGCGATGGCACGGACATCCTGATTCCCGGCATCATGGAGCATATCGAGCGCACGGGCGTGCACTCCGGGGACAGCATCTCCGTCTACCCCGCCCATACCATCGGGAAGCTGGTGAAGGACAAGATTGCGGAGTACACCAGGCGGCTGGCAAAGGCGCTGCACGTGAAGGGACTTATCAATATCCAGTTCATCGCCATCGGAGAAGACGTATACGTCATCGAGGTGAACCCCCGCTCCTCCCGGACGGTGCCCTATATCAGCAAGGTGACGGGCATCCCCATCGTGGATCTGGCCACGGAGGTCATCCTGGGCAGGACCATAAAGCAGCTTGGCTACGAGCCGGGCCTGCAGCCGGAGGCCCAGTATTATGCCATCAAGATGCCGGTATTCTCCTTCGAGAAGATTCGCGGGGCGGAGATCAGCCTGGGGCCGGAGATGAAGTCCACGGGAGAGTGCCTGGGGATAGCGAAGGAGTTCCACGAAGCCCTCTACAAGGCCTTTTTAGGCGCAGGGGTGAACCTGCCCAGGCATAAGAACATGATCATCACGGTAAAGGACGCGGACAAGGGCGAGGCCATCGAAATCGGACGGCGCTTCGCGAAGCTGGGCTATACCATCTACGCCACCAGGAGCACTGCCGCGGCGCTGAACGAGGCGGGGGTCAAGGCCAGGAAGGTGAACAAGATTTCCCAGGAATCGCCCACCGTCATGGATCTGATCCTGGGGCACCGCATCGACCTGGTGATCGACACCCCCACCCAGGGGCGGGACAAGTCCCGGGACGGCTTCCTGATCCGCCGCACTGCCATAGAGACGGGGGTCAACTGCCTGACCTCCCTGGACACCGCCAGGGCCTTGGTGACCAGCCTGGAGAACGCGGGCCGGGAGCTGACGCTGGTGGACGTGGCGCGGCTATAGGAGGCGTGCGGACTTACAATCCGTCCATTGAGCCCGCAGATGAGCGGGGATGCTGTCCGGGATGGACGCGCATGCGCAGAGGCGGATCTGAAATATGGAAGGGGCAGGAAGCAAATAGGACAGAATGAGGATTTTGAGCATTCCAAGGGAGAATAGACTATGGGTATGACCAATGCACCTAAAATACTGAAGAACAAGACGTTTCTGTACCTGACGGAATTCTTCGCGGGCATGTCCGTGATGGCTGTGGAGCTGGGGGCCAGCAGGCTGCTTGCGCCCTATTTCAGCTCCTCCCAGATCGTGTGGACGATCATCATCGGTACCATCATGATCGCCATGGCCCTGGGGAACATCTATGGCGGGCGCAGCGCGGACAGGAATCCGGATCCCGGGAAGCTCTACACCAGGATGCTGATCGCCGCAGTGTGGATTGCTGCCATTCCCGTGGTGGGGAAGTATATCATCCTGGGGATCTCGGCGCTGCTGATCTTCTCTGTGAGCTCGAATTTCCTGATCGTGGCGGCCTTTGCGGCCTGTATGGTGATATTCGTGTTCCCGCTGTTTTTGCTGGGCACGGTGACGCCCTCCCTGGCGAAATATTCCGTGGGCAATCTGGAGGAGAGCGGCAAGGTGGTGGGGACGCTGGGGGCCTTCAACACCATCGGCAGCATCATCGGCACATTCGTGCCCACCTTTGTGACGATTCCCTCTGTGGGGACTTCCGTCACCTTCCTGATCTTCGCCGGGATTCTGCTGGCGCTGGCTATCGCATATTTTATCAGCGCGGCGGGAAAGAAGGGGGTCTCTAAGCTGGGAAGGGCCGCTGCTGCCCTTCTGTGCTATCTGCTGTGCTGCGCTTTGGGATATTCCGACAGCTTCGCCTTCTGGGAGACCAATCTGGCCTACGAGGGGGAGTCGGTCTACAATTATCTCCAGGTGAAGGAAAATGACAGGAGTGTCATACTTTCCACCAACGTGCTCTTCGGCGTCCAGTCCATCTATATGAAGGAGCAGGGGCTCACGGGCATGTACTATGATTACGCCATGGCCGCGCCGCTGATGGTGGAGGGAAAGTCGCCGGAGGACTGCAGGGTGTTGATCCTGGGCATGGGCACCGGCACCTA
>CAOOJO010000207.1 GCA_948496895.1 uncultured Acetatifactor sp.
CCCCTGTTCTGGGTCATGCTGTTCTGGGGCCTGTGGCTCCTCTGGAATGACCTGCGGCACAACAGGAAGGTATGGCGCTGCAGCCTGACAGCAAAGCTTTACCGCACATTCAGCGCAAAGAACATGGATCAGCCCCTGTCCCGGAAGATGGCCCGCAGAAACCGGCGGCTCTTCTTTGGCGGCCTGATTTACGCCGTCCTGATGGTGGAGCAGGTGGCGTTGGTGGATACCCTCTGGAAAGGAGAGCATGCGAGGGCCATCGTCTGCCTGCTGGCCGCCCTGGAGACCATTTTCTTCCTGACGGTGCTGTACCTGACCCTGCGGAAGAACATGAAAGCGGCCCGGGAGGTGGAGGCGCTGTCCCGCCGCATCACGGAAATCAGGAACGGCGACTATGGGGAGGGCCGGAGCAAAGCGGCTGGCAGCGGCCCGGAGGTGCAAAGCGGCGAAAATCCCGGAGACGGCCATGGCCGCCCGAAGCCAGACGGCGTCTCAGGCCATGAAGCGGAATTCGGCCAGGATCTGCAGCCTGTCATGGCCCGGCTGGAGGACATCCGCCACGGCATGGCAATGGCGGTGGACGAACAGATGAAGAGCCAGCGCATGAAGGTGGAGCTGATTGCCAACGTGTCCCACGACATCAAGACCCCCCTGACCTCCATCATCAGCTATGTGGAGCTCCTGAAGCAGGAGGAAGGCCTGCCGGATTACATAAAGGATTATGTCAGGATTCTGGACGAGAAATCCCAACGGCTGAAGAACATGATTGCGGATGTATTTTCCGTGAGCAAGGCCGCCTCCGGAGAGCTGCCCATTGCCATGGAGGAGCTGGATTTCGGCAAGCTCCTGCGCCAGACACTGGCGGACATGGAGGAACAGATTAAAGACAGTGAAGTAGTATTTCGGACGGAGATTCCGGACACGCCCGTGACGATCATGGCGGACGGCCAGCGCATGTACCGCGTCTTCCAGAACCTGTTCCAGAACGCCCTGAAATACTCCCTCCAGGGCTCCAGGGTCTACGTGGCCCTGCACACGGACGGCTCCCTGGCGGTGGCCAGCGTGAAGAACACCTCCAGCCAGGAGCTGGAAAAGGGGAAGGACTTCGCCGAGCGCTTTGCCAGAGGGGACGCCAGCCGCACCGATGGCGGAAGCGGCCTGGGGCTGTCCATCGCCCAGAGCTTCACCGAGGCCTGCGGCGGCGAATTCTCCTGGGAGACGGACGCGGATCTGTTCATAGTCAAAATCACATTTAAGATTCTGTCTGACGAAAAGCAATAACAAAGAGCAGGGCGACCGGATTCCAGCCGCCCTGTTTTGTCGCAAAAATCAAAAAAAGAAAAAAAATTAAAAAATTTTAAAAAAGTACTTGCATTTTCTCCCAAGGTGTAGTAATATAAGCAAGTACCGAGGCGATGACATCTAAAAGAAAGAATCGCAAATATGGCTGATTGGTCAAGCGGTTAAGACGCCGCCCTCTCACGGCGGAAACAGGGGTTCGATTCCCCTATCAGCTGTTCTTAAGAGAATAGTTCTGCAAGGAAAGGTGCTGGGAATTGATTTCATAATGTTCCCGCATTTTTTTTGTGAAAAATACCAATTGCACATCTTTTTTTTTCGAGGTATAGTATTGCACGGATGCTCAAATAATACACGATATTTAGAAATCATATCAATCATATAGTAAGCAGAGGAACATTCATTATGGCAAAATATCTGGTAATCGTAGAGTCACCGGCGAAAGTGAAGACCATCAAGAAATTTTTAGGCTCCAACTATCAAGTGGCTGCCAGCAACGGACATGTCCGCGACCTCCCCAAGAGCTCTCTGGGGATAGACGTGGAGCATGACTATGAGCCCAAGTACATCACCATCCGCGGAAAAGGCGACATCCTGGCCAACCTGCGCAAGGAAGTCCGCAAGGCCGAGAAAATCTACCTCGCCACCGACCCGGACCGGGAGGGGGAGGCCATCTCCTGGCATCTGCTCTACGCCCTGAAGCTGGAGGAGAAGCTGAAGGAGAAAAAGGTCTACCGCATCACCTTCAACGAAATCACCAAGAACGCGGTGAAGGAATCCCTGAAGAACGCCCGGGAGATCAACATGAACCTGGTGGACGCCCAGCAGGCCCGCCGCATGCTGGACCGCATGGTGGGCTACCGCATCTCCCCTTTATTATGGAAGAAAGTCAAACGGGGCTTAAGCGCCGGGCGGGTGCAGTCCGTGGCCCTGCGCATCATCTGCGACAGGGAGGAGGAAATCGATGCCTTCATCCCGGAGGAATACTGGACCCTGGACGTGACCCTGGACGTGAAGGGCGAGAAGAAGCCCATCTGCGCCAGGTATTACGGCACCGTAGACGAAAAGAAGGGCATCACCTGCAAGGAAGAAGCCGACAAAATCATGGCTTCCCTGAAGGGTGCGAAATACGCCGTCAAGGAGGTGAAGAAGGGAGAGCGGCACAAGAAGCCTCCCCTGCCCTTCACCACCTCCACCCTCCAGCAGGAGGCCAGCAGGGCGCTGAACTTCTCCACCCAGAAGACCATGCGCCTGGCCCAGCAGCTCTATGAGGGCGTGGACATAGAGGGCGAGGGCACGGTGGGCCTGATTACCTACCTGCGTACTGACTCCACCCGTGTCTCCAAGGAAGCCGAGGACATGGCGGAGACCTTCATCACCGCCCAGTATGGCGAAAAATACCTGGCCCAGACCGCCGGGGAGAAGAAGAACAGCCAGAAGATACAGGATGCCCATGAGGCCATCCGCCCCACGGATCTGAACCGCATCCCCACGGCAATCAAGGAGCAGCTGCCCAGAGACCTGTTCCGGCTTTACCAGCTGGTCTGGAAGCGTTTCGTGGCCAGCCGCATGAGTCCGGCGCAGTACGAGACCACCTCTGTCCGCATCCAGGCGGCGGACCAGATTTTCACCGTGTCCGCCTCGGCCATGAAGTTCGACGGATTTCTAAGCGTATACAATCCCGCCGATGAGGAGAAGGAGGAGAACGCCCTGACCGTAGGGCTTAGCAGGGACAGCGTCCTCACCTTTGCCTCCTTCAACCCCGGGCAGCATTTCACCCAGCCCCCGGCCCATTACACCGAGGCGTCTCTGGTGCGGGCCTTGGAGGAGCTTGGCATAGGCCGCCCCAGCACCTACGCCCCCACGATTACCACCATCCTGGCCCGGCGCTATGTGGTGAAGGAGGAGAAGAACCTCTATGTCACGGAGCTGGGCGAGGTGGTGAACCACATGATGAAGGAGGCCTTCCCCTCCATCGTGGACGTGCACTTCACCGCCAGCATGGAGGCCTTGCTGGACGGCGTGGAGGAGGGGGACGTGAAATGGAAGACAGTGGTGTCGAATTTCTATCCCGACCTGGACGAGGCGGTGCAGTCGGCGGAGAAGGAGCTGGCGGAGGTGTCCATCGCCGACGAGGTCAGCGACGAGGAATGCGACCTCTGCGGCCGGAAGATGGTGATCAAGTACGGCCCCCACGGCAGGTTCCTGGCCTGCCCCGGCTTCCCGGAGTGCCGCAACACCAAGCCATACTTCGAGAAGATCGGCGTGGCCTGCCCCAAGTGCGGCAAGGACGTGGTGCTGAAGAAGACCAAGAAGGGCAGAAAGTACTACGGCTGCATCGACAATCCGGAATGCGACTTCATGTCCTGGCAGAAGCCCTCGGGGGAGAGCTGCCCCCGCTGCGGGGCGCCCCTTCTGATCAAGGGGAACAAGCTGGTGTGCAGCGACGCCCAGTGCGGTTACCATATTCTGTCTGAATTGTCAAACAAATCTGTGTAAATGCGAAAATTTTGACTGTTTGTGGATTGTAATCTGATTTTATTTGTGATATGATAGGATTGCATAGAAACAGGCGGTCAGGAAGGCGGGATAGTCTGCAATCCGCGGGGCCGATGTCATTCATGCGCGGGACAAAAGCGGAGGAAGGCGAATGAGTAGCGTACAGCTTCTGGATAAGACCAGAAAAATCGGTAAACTGTTGCACAATAACAATTCCAGCAAGGTGGTGTTCAACGACATCTGCAAGGTGATGCGCGAGATTCTGGAGTCCAATGTGCTGGTCATCAGCCGCAAGGGAAAGGTGCTGGGCGTGGGCAAGTCCGATGGAATCGATTCCATCACCGAGCTGATAGACGAGAATGTGGGCGGCTTCGTGGACGCCATGCTCAACGAAAGGCTCCTGGGGGTGCTTTCCACCAAGGAGAACGTGAATCTGGAGACCCTGGGCTTCGAAAGCCCGGACATCCGCAAGTTCCAGGCCATCATCACGCCCATCGAGATTGCGGGAGAGAGGCTGGGTACGCTCTTCATCTACAAATGCGACAAACAGTACGAGATAGACGACATCATCCTCTGCGAATACGGCACTACGGTGGTGGGGCTGGAGATGCTGAGGGCCATCAACGAGGAGAGCGCCGAGGAGAGCCGCAAGGTGGCTGTGGTGAAATCCGCGATCAGCACCCTTTCCTTCTCCGAGATGGAAGCCATCACCCATATCTTCGATGAGCTGAACGGCATGGAGGGAATCCTGGTGGCCAGCAAGATAGCGGACAGGGTGGGAATCACCCGCTCGGTCATCGTCAACGCCCTGCGCAAGTTCGAAAGCGCGGGGGTAATCGAGTCCCGCTCCTCGGGCATGAAGGGGACCTATATCAAGGTGCTCAACGACGTGCTGTTCGACGAGATAGAGGAGCTGAAGCGCCAGAGCCAGCATAAGCAATAAGGAATAAAGGATAAAACAGCAGATAGAAGACTACAAGCCAAAAGGATTTGGGACACCCGTGAGGTCGAACTGTAGGGAGAGAGATAAAGGGATTTATTGAATCAGGCAATAAGTCCCTTTTTCCATGTACGGCCCTCTGCCCAGGCATATGCTATTTCGGATGCGCCTATGGGAAATTTAGTAATTTCAAGATAAGGTATTGTTTTTTTCAGAGAAAGATATTACAATAGACTAATGTGGAGAAAGCGGGCTTTCATTTTATTTTTTACTACATAGAGATAATCGGAGAAGAAAGGAGAATATCATGTTTCAATCGAATGTATTCGATTACGTGAATGTATTGGACAGGGCGGCGGATGCCAGCTGGATGCGCAACGAAGCAATCGGGAACAACCTTTCCAATGTAGACACGCCAGGATATAAGAGACAGGATGTGGCGTTTGAGGATGTGCTCAAGCAGGCTCTGGGCAAGAGCCGTTACCGCTCCACGGACGCGAAGGTGTCCGGCCTGAACTTAAAGAGGCTGGTGGGCAGGGTATATACGGATCACGCGGGCTTTTCCTACCGTCTGGACGGGAACAATGTGGATCCTGATACGGAAGGCGTCATGCTGGCGGAGAACCAGCTGAAGTACCAGGGCCTCATAACCAGTATTAATCAGGAATTCACCAATCTGCAGACGGTGATGAAGTAAAAGAAGAGGAGATAGGGAAATGGGTTTATTTTCTGCTTTCAATATCAATGCCACCGGCATGACGGCGGAGCGGTACCGCATGGACATCATTTCGGAGAACGTGGCCAATGCCAATACCACCCGCACCGCGGACGGAAGCCCTTATCGGCGGCAGGTG
>CAOOJO010000208.1 GCA_948496895.1 uncultured Acetatifactor sp.
ACATGAAGGCGAAGCAGGAGATTGCCGCGCTGGTGGCGGGCCTGGTGCAGGAGGGGGAGCACATCATCGTGGATCCCAGCACCACGGCGGTGGCTGTGGTGAAGGCCCTGAAGAGCCGGAAGAAGCTGACGGTGATCACCAGCTCCATCGAGGTGCTGATAGAGCTGTCGGACGTATCTGGCTGGGAAATCATCTGCACCGGCGGGACCCTGCGGGAGAACTACCTGACTTTGGTGGGCTCCAGGGCTGCCGATGTGATCAGCTCTTTCCAGGCGGACAAGGTGATTCTGTCCTGCAAGGGCGTAGACCTGGAGCGGGGGGTGACGGATGCCCACGAGGCCCTCTCCCAGATAAAGCACACCATGCTGAAATCCGCCAGACAGCGCATCCTGGCGGTAGACCATACAAAATTTGGCAATGTGGCGTTCTCCCGGATCTGCCAGCTCTCCGACATCGACATGGTGGTGACGGATATCAGGCCGGAGCAGAAGTGGATGGACTATTTCGCGGAGAAAGGAATCGTATGCCTGTATGACAGAGAAGAGAACGAAAACGATAGCCTTTGCGAATAACAAGGGCGGAAGCGGCAAGACTACCACCTGTGCCAATGTGGGCTATTCATTGTCCCTGCAGGGGCGGCGGGTGCTCCTGATAGACGGCGACATGCAGCTTAACCTGACGCTCTCCTTTTTTCCAGAGGAAAGGACGCTGGAATTCGCGATGGGGGAGAAGAACCTATATACGGCCATGAAAAAGGAGGAGGATCTGTGGGACTATGTGGTACATACTCCCTATGACGACCTGGACCTGATTCCCTCCTCCACCCTGATGAGCGGTATGGAGTATGAGCTTTTCACCAAATGGCAGCGGGAGCTGATTCTGGCCAGGAGCTTACAGCGCCTGAAAGAGGAGGGCGGCTACGACTACATCCTGATAGACGCGCCGCCCACCCTGGGAGGCTGGGTCATGAACATCCTCTGCGCCTCGGACGGGGTCATCCTGCCGGTGGAGGCCAGTCCCTGGGGGCTGTTCGGGGTGGCGAACATGTTCGAGTTCCTGGAGAATGTGAAGAAGCTGGTGCCGGAGCTTGCCCTTTTGGGGGTGGTCATAACGAAGCTGGACGCCAGGAAGAATTACGGCAGGCAGACATTGGAGGCCCTGGAGGCCTATGAGGAAGTGAACGTGTTCCGCACGGTGATCCGGGTGGACAGCGAGATAGAATGGGCCCAGGATAATTCAAGGCCCGTGATGGCGCATAAAAAATCAGCCAGGAGCGCGGGAGAGTATCTGGAGCTGGCAAAGGAGGTAGAGGAATATGTCGGTAGGAGCAGGTAGCATCAGGAGGGCGGCGAAGACGGCGGGCGCGGCGAAAGGGTCCGAGACAGTGCCGGAGGCAGTAGAAAAAGCCATGCCGGAACCGGAGACCGCGGAAAAGGCCACAGCAAAAAAGACCAGGAAGAAGCCGGAGCCGAAAGCCGTAAAGGACAAAACCGTGAAAAAGACACCCGCCAAAGCGGAGAAGACGGCTCCCGCCGCGGCGAAGGAAGCAGCGGCCCCCGGAAAACAGGCATACGAGGCCTACGGCATAGGGCAGCAGCTTCCGGTGCATCTGCTGTAACCACAAGCCCACAGGCGTGCGGGAGGCGGCAGAGGGGGACGGGTTCCGATGATAAGATAGAGACGTAGTCATACGGATGGGGGAAGGAACCAGAGAGCATGCAATGGAGCTCCGGTGCGGAAGGGCATCGGGGCTTTTTGAAGTTTTTGTTAATTTTGCATAAATTAATACATTTTTAATTGACATAAGTGTTGAAAAGACGATAAAATATAAGTTGAGACTGATGACTAATGAGAGATGAGGAGGAATGGCTATTGAAGAAAAATGAAATCGTATTGAATGATTATGCAAAGCTGTGTAGAGAAGCCGACCATCTGGAGCCGGAGATGTTCGACAAGTATGAAGTGCAACGGGGCCTGCGCGACAAGAACGGAAACGGCGTGGTGACAGGATTGACCAATGTATCGCGCATTGAGTCCTTTCAGATGATAAATGGGGTGAAGACGCCCTGCGAAGGCAAGCTGTGGTACAGGGGCTACGACTGCATCGAGCTGGTGAAGGGCTTTAAGGGGAGGAGGTTCGGCTTCGAGGAGGTCAGCTATCTGCTGCTGTTCGGCAGGCTGCCGAATGAGAAGCAGTTGAAGGATTTCCGCGAGATTCTGGTGGCCTGCAGGACGCTGCCCACCAATTTCACCAGGGACGTGATCATGAAAGCGCCCAGCAGCGACATCATGAACTCCCTGACCAGAAGCGTGCTGACGCTGGCCTCTTACGACAGGAACTGCAACGACACCTCCATCGAGAACGTGCTCAGCCAGTGCTTCCGCCTGATTGGCGTGTTCCCCATGCTGGCGGTCTACGGATACCATGCCTACAACCACTACCAGAACGACGACAGCATGTACATACACCGTCCCTCCAGGAAGCTGTCCACGGCGGAGAACCTGCTGATGATGCTGCGCCCGGACAAGAAATATACGGAGCTTGAGGCCGCTGTGCTGGATACCGCCCTGGTGCTGCACATGGAGCATGGCGGAGGAAATAACTCCACCTTCACCACCCGCGTGGTGACCTCCTCCGGTTCGGACACCTATTCCGTAATCGCGGCGGCGCTGTCCTCCCTGAAGGGGCCCAAGCACGGCGGCGCCAACATCAAGGTGGTGGAGATGATGCGGGAGATTGAGGCCAATGTGTCCGACTGGGAGGACGAGGACGCGGTCAGGGATTATCTCATGAGAATCCTGAACAAGGAAGCCTTCGACCGCAAGGGCCTGATCTACGGCATGGGACATGCGGTGTATTCCCTCTCAGACCCCAGGGCCCAGGTGTTCAAGAGCTTCGTGCACCAGCTGGCCTCCGCCAAGGGCAGGGAGAAGGACTTCGCGCTGTATTCCATGATAGAGCGGCTCGCGCCCCAGGTGATAGCGGAGAAGGCCCGGATCTACAAGGGCGTCAGCGCCAATGTGGACTTCTACAGCGGCTTCGTCTACAGCATGCTGGAGATTCCTCTGGAGATGTTCACGCCCATCTTCGCCATCGCCAGGATCGTGGGCTGGAGCGCCCACAGGATAGAAGAGCTGATCAACATGGACAAGATCATCCGTCCCGCCTACAAGAGCGTCATGCAGGAGCGGGAGTATGTGAACCGGGACGACAGATGACAGAGAAACATCGCCGAAGGCTTGCGGTGAAGGGCACTTCATGCTAAAATAGGTTTATGAATGACTGAGCCGCAGGGCGGCGGAATGCGTGGAAACTTGAAAGTATTGAAGGGTATCTTCTTTTTTTTGATGGGTCTTATCATGATAGGCTGCACGGGCATCCTGATTTGTGCGCTGAATCCCTCTTTGACGGCTATGCTGGCCCAGCGGGTGGAGAGCGTGGAACCCGCGCAGTCTTCACAGGACGGCAAGTCAGGCGGGCTTGGAAACCTGTTCCAGGACGGGGAAGGGCAGCCGGAGGCCGTGGACGCGGAGCGTCAGCCGGGAATCAACGCGGACTGGCTGGAGGGGCAGGTCGGTTACGAGCAGCCTGACAGCCCTTCTGTGGAGGCTCCGGAGGATGTGAGCGGCAGGACGGGCTATGAGCCTGTGAGGGAGGAAGCGCAGCAGATAGACGAGGCTGAGGCGGACGACCTGACCGAGGCAGAGAACCCCGGGGACACGGGCAGCAGTCTGTCCTTCGATGGGGAACTCTACCCCTACTATGCCATGCTGGAGTCGAATCTGCGGCAGATATACAGCCAGATTTACGCCAATGCCCTGAGCCTGACCCCGTCCTTTACCCCGGTGACCACAGTGTCGGTGAACCAGCTGAAGACCGTGTTCGAGGCCGTGTACAATGACCATCCGGAGCTGTTCTGGCTGGATACGGGGTACTCCTGCAAGTACCTGCGCAGCGGCAGGTGCGCGGAGATTACGCTGAAGTTCAACGAGACAGCGGGCGCTTTGGATCAGGCCAGGGCGGCCTTCGAGGGGGCAGCGGGAAATATCGCGGCCCAGGCCCAGAATCTGGGGAGCCAGGCGGAGAAGGAGAGATATGTCCATGACGCGCTGGTGGGACTGGTGGAGTACGACGTGGCCGCTCCCATGAACCAGAGCGCCTACAGCGCGCTGGTGGGCGGCAGGACAGTCTGCGCCGGGTATGCCAGGGCGTTCCAGTATATCATGCAGCAGCTGGGCATCCCCTGCTATTACTGCACCGGCTACGCGGGGGAGGATCACGCCTGGAACATCGTGAAGATGGACGGCGCGTACCACAATGTGGACGTCACATGGGACGACACAGAGGAGCCTACCTACAATTATTTCAACAAGTCGGACAGGGAGCTGGCGGCTACCCACAGGCGGACGGGGCTCTCAGTATATCTGCCGGCCTGCGATGGGACAGGCACGGAGACGGTTCCGCCCACCGAAGGGACGGATGCCGGGACTTCAGGGGACGGGATGCCTTCCGGAAGCGCAGGAGATGCCGGCGCGGAGGACACCGGTGGAATGGACGACATATCCAGCCTGATCAATCCAAATCCCATCCAGCCGCTGGAGTGGCAGAGCAAGACAACGGTGGAGCCTGTGGATCCCCTGCAGGCCGCGGAGGAGCGCAAGCGGGAGAACCTGGAGAAAGCGGGAATCACCGAGGAACAGGTGCGGGACACCATGCAGGAGTACTATGAGGACTGCCAGAAGCTTCTGAAGGATGCGGGAACGGGAGACAGACAATTCGTGAACGTCATTCCACAGGCGCTGTGGGGCTCCGTGGAGCGCTCCTACAATAGCGGAGACTACTGGAAGGGCTATGTGGAGCAGGCGCTGCGGGACATGGGGGTAAATAATTTCGCGATTCAGCTCCAGGTACAGGATCTGGGCGGAGGATATTACCGGCTTTACCACAATGTATATACCTATTAAAAGGGACAGAATCGGAAGGAAGGCGGCCAAACCGAAAGGGGAGGCTGTTTTTCTTGTATGGGCAGGAATATCCTGTCCTTTTTTTCATATATTGGAGAAAGGAGGACATGGGGATGGAGAATACGATTTTGCAGCTGTTCCCCTCCGGCCATCGGGCGCTCTGGCAGAGGGTGGCGCAGGAGCAGGCGTCCGTCCAGGAGATCCGCCTGCGGGCAGGACGGCCTGTCATCATACATAGAAAAGGGGAGGAGCTGTTCCTGACGGATAAGGGGGAGCTTTCCCGGGAGCCGTCTGCTGGGCATCGGGCCACGGGGCGGGAGCTTTTGGAGATATTGGAGCATATCTGCCATTATTCCCCCTATGCCTATGAGGAAGAGCTGCGGCAGGGATTCCTCACCGTGGGGGGCGGCCATCGGGTGGGGGTGGCGGGACAAGCCGTGATGGAGACGGACGGCAGGGTGAGGACCTTCAAGAACATCTCCTATCTCAATATCAGAGTTTCCCATCAGATGAAAGGCGCGGCGGACAGGGTGCTGCCCGGGATGTACCGGGGCGGGAGGCTGCGCAGCGCATTGATCATCTCGCCGCCGGGCTGCGGCAAGACAACGCTGCTG
>CAOOJO010000209.1 GCA_948496895.1 uncultured Acetatifactor sp.
GGTGAAATGATAGAGGCCCCCTCTTTTCAGCACGGTCACGGCTTCACGGAAATCCGTAAGGCCCTCAATGTTTCGCAGCGTATCCTCCTCCACGTGGAGCATGTCCTCTGCCAGCCGCACCATGGCCGCGGCCCCGTTTCCGAACAGCAGGAAGCATCTGCCGTCCTCCCAGTACAGGGAAGGGTCGATGGTCTGGCTCATGCGGATGCCCCTGCGGCCCATCATCTCCATGGTCAGCAGCGGCTCCTCCATGGCCCGGAAAGGCCCTGTGGGGGACTTTGCCGATGCTGCGCCGATGCAGGATGTGCCGCTTTTGTCCTTGGCGCAGAAGTAGAAGAAATACTCCTCTCCCTTTTTCGTGACGCAGGGCGCCCAGGCGCTGCCCACGGCCCAGGGAACCTCCCGGGACACGTCCAGGATCCTCTCCCCTCTCCGGAAATGCCTGCCGTCCTTGGAGGTGAACACATAGAATTCCGTTCCCGACCAGTGGGGGAAGCCGTCCGTGGTGGGGTACAGATAATAGACGTCATCCTCATAATACAAATCCGGGTCGGCATACAGCCCCTCCGCTACCGGATTCTTCCTGCCATATGCCCTCTGCAGCGCCTCGCATTCATCCTCTGTAATCCTCATGACGCCGCCGTGGCGCTTCTTCGTATCTCCCATATCGTACTGCTCCGGGGAGAGAATCCGAAACTCTCCGGAATCCAAATCCTCCGTCACCATGGGCAGATACCCCTTCCCCGCCAGGAACTGATCCGCGATCAGGCACCAGCTCCCGTCCGGCAGCCGGTACCCCTCCGGCCCCTCCACGCCCACCAGCTCCCGCAGCGTCGGGGAGTCTATCTGGGTGAATTCCCCCAGCAGGGAATCCGCCCGCTCCAGAATCAGGCGCTTGGTCACCTCATCCTTGGAGACGCGGTAGTACCTGCCGCCGCTCTCCAGGATGGTGGTATCAATGACATGGTTGTCCCGCTCCATGTAAAGAAAGGTGTCGGAAAATGTCCTGAAGTCCTTCGTGTAGGCGGCGTATATCCGCTGCCTGCTCTTTTCCTCTCCGGGAGCCTTAACCATGGAGGCGAAGAACACCAGGAATTCCCCTCTCTCCCGGTCGAACACGGCCTCCGGGGCCCACACGCAGCCCGCCTCCGGCACTCCTACCTGGCAGGCCCTCTCCCCACTCCAGTGCACCAGGTCCTCCGACTCCCAGACGATCAAATCCCGGCTCCCCCTGTACTGGGCAGCTTCCCAGCCATGCCCGGCCTCGATGCGCAGATCCGTGGCGATGAGGTAGATTTTGCCGTCCAGGGGACTGCGCACCGGGTATGGATCCCTGACCCCGCTCATGCCGGTTCGTGAAAAAAGAATCGGTTTCCCGTCATTCAGATCCTCCCAGTGGAGCCCGTCCCTGCTGACCGAAAAGTAGATCTGCTCCCCGTCCTTTTGCTCGCCGATGAAATGTACGAATAGATATGCTGCCATAATATTTACTTCCCCTTTCCCAGTTTTCAATGTCCTGTCTGCCCTGTCACAGCATCTTCACCAGAATCACCTCGTCCCGGTAGGTGCCGTCCTTGAGCTTGAACGCCCTGGGCTGGATACCGTACCTCTGAAAGCCGTGCTTTTCGTACAGGTGAAGGGCCCTGGCGTTGTCCGCAAAGGTGCCAAGCTCAAGCTGCTCGAAGCCGTTCTCCCTGCACTGTCTGATGGCGATTTCCAGCATGATGCCGCCCAGGCCTAAGTTGCAGCAGCTTTGCTGGATGGAGACCCCCAGGTAGGCCCTGTGGCGGTATTTCAGATAGCTGCGGACATAGGATACCCCCAAATCCGCGACGACGCGCTCCTCCAGAAAGGCCGTCACCAGAAAGCATTTCGGGTCCTCCGCGATTTCCGTCAGGTTGGCGCGCATGTCATTTATGTCATAATTGCATTCCTCCGGATACCTGGACATGAAATAGGTCTCCGCCGATGTAATCATCCGGTGGGCGCACAGGGACTCCGCGTCCTGCGCCACAGCGCTCCGGATGGTGACGTGTTCTCCCGACGGACTGCCCAATATCATCTCCCTGGGCTGAATCAGCATAACATGCACCGCCTTCCTGGCAGACGCCGCCTTGCCGGTCGCTCTGCCTTCCTGCCATTTGGAGCCATGGGGTTCCGCAGAACTCCCCGGCCCGCAGGCGTTTGCAGACACCTTTTCTTCCGGGCGCAGGGGTTCCTCAGGACTTCTACAGTAATATTAGCAGATTCTCCTGGCATTTACCAGCAAAAATTTCCATGTTCCGCGGATTATGGCGGGCAACGCCTGCGGTTTCCGGTCCTGGAATCTGTCATCTGCCATAATCCAGCCGGATTTCCGGCTTTCCTTCCTGCATGCCGGTCAGTGTGACAGTCTGTACGGTGCCGTCCTTCCGCCACACCTCCACGCAGTCCGGGTTCCGGGCTTCCACCCGGGCGATGACGGATTCCGATTCGTAAGGCTCGATGACCGTCAAAAACCGCCCCGTCCGGCCTCTGTCCCGCACAGCGTAGGTCTTGCGTTTCTGCCATTCGTCCCCCGCAAAGGCATCCACGCCCACGCAGGCCTTCAGCCGCACCGCTTGCAGCCCCTCCAAGTCCAGGATGATGCGGCTTTCCCTCCCATGGTCTATGGGGCTGGCTCCTACTGCATAAGGGTACTCCGTGCCTACGATTGTCACCCGTCCGCCCTTGTAATCTCTGCCGATTCCGCACCCGGAATCCACGTTTTCCATGCTGACCCTCTGTGCGATCCATCTGCCGTCGGCTCTGTAGTCCTGGCACGCGGCGCTTGGGGCAACGCAGTCCTGGGGCACGCTGCTCTGGATTCCGCAGTCTTGGAGAGCACTGCCCTGGGTCGCACAATCTCTGGGCACGCCGTCCTGTCCGAATCCGGGTGCTTCCGCATACTCTGTATCCTGGCCAGAATCCGATGCCTCTTTCATGCATCGGCCCAGATTGATTATGCTACCGTCTTTAAGCTCCAGGCAGATTTCCCCCCAGAACACCCCCTGGGGCGTCCTGACAGGCTCCCCGATTTCATTATGCATCACACCCTGCTCCAGAGACAGCGCCACACAGGACGCGCCCTTTACATCCACCGCTATCTCCCCACGGCCCAGAATCCATCCATCGAACTGGCCAGAGTCAGATGTGATTCCGTCTACTTCTACACTATAGGATAAAGGAATCGTATAGCCGTTTCCATCCGCGGCCCAGCCATCGTAGACCGCCACCCGACCCACCATCTGCTCCGTCTCCCTGGGCCATGCCGTGTGGACATCCATGTTCAGGATACCCGGCTCGTTGTAGTTCGACCGGTCGCAGACCAGCCGCTCTCCCGCGTGCTCCTCCGTGAATACGGTGCGGAACCGTGCTATGCTGCCTCCCTTTACCTCGTACCAGTCGCAGTCCGTGATGAACTGGGCGTCAGATATGGGGTTGGAATCCATTTGCTCGGTATGCTGTATCTTTCTTACTCTTTCTCCGTCTATTCCCAGGAAACCCTTTATCTGCATCAGATTATCGAACGCATGTTCCTGCTCTCCCTCCACATAGTCAAAGAGCACGATATAGTCATCCGTCACCGCCATGACCCGCCGCTGCAGGATGGGCTCCGTGAAGCCGGTGAGCTCACCGTAGCCGGGGCTTCCCTCTCCCTCCACGATCGGCAGGAAGCAGCCGTTCATCTTACAACGCCTGCGCAGCTCCTCCTTGGTGGCCGTCTGGCCGTCCTGGGTATAGACCATGCCGCCGTAGGGCGGGTAGGACCATTTTGCCTGCACCTCGATTCCCGCCGCCTGCAGCCCCTCTTCGCTGTGCCAGAGAATCCGCCTTGAATCCGCGGGGTTCTGCATCTTCTCGTCCACCACCACCATGTTCTTGGTCAGGGAGCACTGCACGTAGAATTTATACATGAAATGGGCATAGCCCCACCAGCAGTTCTCCGGGTTGAAGAAGCTCCTCCCGTAGCGCATGACGGAAAGCAGGTCGGTGATGTCGAAATGGCCGTGGGCATTGCCGTGGGAGCCGTAGCGCAGCACCGCCTGAATCTGCTCCCTCTGGGCCCTTCCGGGCTTCTGGCTGCGCAGGAGGGCCAGGCCGATATTGTCCGCGCAGGCGTTGCCCATAGGGGGCCTCTCCTTCCCGCCCGGAACATTTTCCACGGCCTCCCCTCCAGTACCCGGCTTCTCTGTCGGATTGGCCTGCGCATAACCCTCTGACGGACAGGCTCCTGCATAGCTCTCTCCCGGACAAATCCCTGCATGGTTCTCCCTCAGGCAGGCCTCTGCATGCCTTTCCTTCGACAATACCCGGGCAGGAGCCTCCGGCTCCTCTCGGCCATCTGCCATGCAGGGCCTTGATGCCAGAGAGCCTTCCTCCGCCAGCGCCAGGGCGTGAACCTCCGGCTCCCCGAAGATGGCATCCGCCTCATTCATGGCGATGACAGCCAGATACCTGGAATCACGGTAATATTGGTACGCCAGGTCATAGGTGGAGCCGAAGTGCGCCCCTGACAGTCTCTTCTCATCGGAATCGGCGATGCCGAACAATACGCCCCTGTAGTCCAGGAAGGGAAGCGTGGCGTCGAACATATCCTTGATGCAGACGGCAGGCTTGTGGTTGCCGCCCCATTTCTGATTGTACATGCCGAAATCCACTTTGGGGGCCTCTCCCCGATAAGTGGAGCTGACCTCTTTGTTGAAAGGGATGGTGAAGCAGGTGTGCACCAGGTTATATCCAAAGGGCAGCAGCGCGTGGGCCGTGTGGAGCATGATGGAAGACACCCATGTATTATAGCCCACGGAGCATTCATGCCACCATCCGTCGTTGAAGATGCCATAGCGGAACTGTTCGAAGATGCCGCCGCTTCCAAAGGCGAAGCGCAGCGCCCTGTCCATGTCCTGCAGGGTCAGCGCACAGAACAGCGCCCCCTGCAGCTCCGATAGGATCCAGTTGGAGATGCGCCCGTCCAGGATATGCGCGTCCAGCATCTCCATGTACAGGCGGAAGCACCCCTCCACAGCCTCCCGCTCCGCCTGATCCAGCACGCCGGAGTCGCAGATGATGTCATAGGCGATGGCAAGATGCTTGAAGAAATGCCCCTCCTGGACATAGGACTGGCTGCACCCTCGCTTCCTTACAGGATACCCGGTCAGGGGATTGGAAAAGCGCCGGAAGAAGTCCGCCAGTTTCTCCGCGTACCTTGCCTCCCCGGTCAGGGCGTACAGGTAGGCCGTGGACATAATCTGGTTCTCCGTCTTCGTCTCATAGCAGAAATCACGCCCCGGCAGAGCATCGGTGACCGTCCACCCCTCCGCCGCCTTCCGATAGCCCTGGCAGACCTGTCGGTAGGGCTCGTACCTCCTGATGTTCTCCGCTGTCTGCTGCCAGGCGGCGGCATCGTGGTAGAGGTAAGGGTGGGGCAGTCTACAGAGCGTCTTCAGCTCCACGCTGTCCTGGCAGGAGACGCTTGCTCCCTGGCCCCGCACTATGATTCGGGTATTCTCATGGCCTCC
>CAOOJO010000210.1 GCA_948496895.1 uncultured Acetatifactor sp.
GACGCTGTCAGAGGGTGGCTGGAGGGCAACGGCGGCCTGTTCGCGGAGGAAAGGCTTCTGTTCCGCAGGGAGAACGGCGGCATCTGCGTCAACTATGTGGAGGCCCTGAAATGCATAGAGGGGGAGCGCTTCATCGTGCTCAACGGCGACGATCTGCTGGCGCCCTATAATGTCTTCGAGATTACCGACAGACTGGACGAAGCGGACATAGTGTGCACCGCCTTCCTGAAATTTACCGGATCCGGCGAGATCATAAGGACTTACGGCACCTACCTGGAGGTGGCGCTGCAGAATTTCATCCGCGGAAGGACGCTGCGCCGTGCCGTGCGGCTGGGCTGTCCGGTGATGGGCACCGCCGTGTACCGGAAGGAGCTGCTGACAGAGGAAGTCCTGGAGTTCATCCTGAAATTCCGGACGGTCAACGACAGGGCCTGCTTCCAGAAGATACTGGGAGAAAATAAAGACATCCGTGTAGCCTATGTGAACCGGCCTTTCGTCCTGTACCGAATCTCCGGCACATCCATATCCAACTTCAACAGCCCCACCAGGCTCCTGCACAATAAGGAGGTAGCGCGGCTGTGCAGGGTGGAGCGGGAGAGGGAGAGGTCCGCGGCGTTTCGTCTCCTCCTGCTCTGGCAGGAGAAATCCGCCTCCTTCCGCACCAGCTCCAACAGATTCCTGCGGCTGTTCCGCTTCTTCTCCCCCTATTTTGCCATCATGTTCTGGCTCTGGCTGCGCCACCACGGGGAACTCCGGCGGATGGAGCGGGAGCTGGTAGACTCATATTGGGAGGCATGCGGCGCGCACTGCGAGAGGATGGCGGAAGAGGCCGGGAACCACGGCTCATCGGGCTGAGAAAGCATCATTGTCCGCCTGGCCGTAAGCCGGGGCAAAAGCAGTGGCTAAAGCCCGGCCGCAGTTTCCGAAATTATGTCTTGTGGTGCAACGCAAAAAATGGTATACTTGACCTATAGAGCAGGTGGAGGCGATTTCACCGGACAAAGGAGAGGTGTGGCTTATGGAACAGGATAGAAGAAGGACAAAAAGGACTGATCTGGAGTCCAAGCTGGTAATCAAGAGGCTGGACGGGAACAGCGGGCATGAGGTGACCATCCATATTTCGGACGTGTCAAAGACCGGCGTAGGCTTTGACTGCACAGAGGCCCTGCAGATTGGAGAGGTGTATGAGGCCTATCTGACCATCTGGACGAAGGAAGTGATACACGCTTTCCTGCAGATTGTGCGGATAGAGCTGAAGGGCGGCGGCTATGGCTACGGCGCTATCTTCATCGGCATGCCGGAGATGGATTCCGCCAGGATAGAGGTATACCAGACGGTACATGGCGAATAGGATGAGACGGGAGGCCCTGCGCAGATGGGCGGTGTCGAGTGTCGCCGTGGCGCTGCTGGCAGCGTTGTACAGCATCATCTTTCGGTTTTCCGCCCAGGATGCCGAGCAGTCCGGCTCTTTGAGCCAGGAAATCTCCGCCAGATGCGTGGAAATCCTGGGTGCCCTGTCCGGCGGGGACTGGAGCGAGGCCAGGATGGCCGGGCTGGCGGAGGCCTTCGAGCATCCCATCAGGAAGCTGGCCCATTTCTCGGAGTACGCGTGCATGGGGATTTTGGTGTATACGCTGCTGATTCAATGGATGAAACGTGGGAGGGGGATGTACCTGCTGACCGTGGCATGGGTGTTCCTCTCCGCGGCCTGTGATGAACTCCACCAGTATTTCGTGCCAGGACGCTGGGCCAGTCCCTGGGATGTGCTGCTGGACACCTGCGGCGGAACCTTCGGGATGCTGCTGTGCATCTGCATGGCGGCCTTGTGGCGGAGGCTCAGGGCGGGGAGAAGGATGAAAGCCCCCACGGACTGTGAGGAGAAAGGTTCCTGAAAGTATAGGGAAAAGAGGCGGGAGAAGGCAAAAGCGGTTGGGCTTCGGCCTTCTTTTTATGCAAAGGCCTGTGCACAAAGCGCTATGGTACTTGAGATATGCCGCTAAGGCCGCGCGGCGGGCAGGGGAAGCTTTCCCCTGCTCGACTGCAAAGGTTCGCGCAGGAAGGTATGGCATCTGGCTATCGCCGGGGAGCGGGTCAGGCGCGGGTGCGCGGGGCATAGCCCTCCGCGGCGAGGAGGCCCGCCGCCTCCGCCAGGGCCCCTTCCCCGTAGAATTCCAGCTTCAGCACCCCGTCTTCGGATTCCCGGTTGTGGGTGATGCCGATGTTCTTGATGCTGATGTCATGCTCCGCCAGCAGGGTGACGATGCGGGCCAGGGCCCCGGTCTTGTCGTCGATGTCCACGCTGATGCCGTAGACGGGCTTGATCGGCCCGCTGGAGGCGCTGATGAAGGAATCCCGGTAGACGCGGGCGCTCTCGAACTGCCCGTAGAGGGAATCACTCTTTTCGCCGTCTAATTGCTCACGAAATTCCGACAGGGACTGGATATAGTCCGTCAACAGCGAGGAGATGTTGGAGCCGTTGGTCAGGCAGATCTGCTGCCACATGGCCGCGGAGGAGGAGGCGATCCTGGTGATGTCCTTGAAGCCCCCGGCAGCCACCATCTTCATGATGCCGTCCTCGGAATCATGCTCCCGCACCAGGTTCACCAGAGACGCCGCGATGACATGGGGCAGATGGCTGATGGCCGCCGTGACATAATCATGCTTCCGGTAATCCAGCACCAGGGGGATCGCCCCCATTTTCGCCACCAGCTCCCGATAGTCCTCCAGCTTCCGCGGGGGGACAGCGGCAGTGGGGGTCAGGATATAGTAAGCGTTCTCCAGCAGGGAAGACTTGGAGCTTGCGAAGCCCACGCGCTCGCTGCCTGCCATGGGATGCCCGCCGATGAAGCGGCTCTCCAGACCTGCTTCCCGCACGGCTTCATGGATGGCGGTCTTCACGCTGCCCACGTCGGTGAGCAGACAGTCCGGCTTCATGACGGACTTCACGGCGGCCAGGTTGGCATCGTTTTTCTGCACAGGGGCGCAGAGGAACAGATAGTCGCACCCGGCAAAGCTCTCATCGATGGCGTCGGCGATCACATCGGCCACGGCCTCCTCCTTTGCCAAAAGCAGCGCCTCCCTGTTGATGTCGTAGGCGACGATTTCCACATTCGGGACATATTTTTTCAGGGCCCTGGCGATGGATCCGCCGATCAGCCCCAGGCCGATAAAGCCGCAGGTTGTGTGAGACATGGCATTCCCTCGTTTCTCAGTGATTCTTGGTGACGGAAGAAGAGCTCCTTCCTGTTCCACTATAATAGTTTAAAGCGCGAAAGTCAACAGGAAAATCCATTGCATCCGGGGAAATCCATGCTATAATTGGTAAAAACAGGAACTGGGGGCACGCATGACGCTGGAAGATCCGAATGCACAACTACATATCGCCGTCTGTGACGATGAACAGGCGGATCTCCGACAGACCATGAAGCTGACTGGTGAACTCATGAGAGAGGAGGGGATCTCTTGCGCCGTCTCCGGATACGAGAGCGGGAGCGCTCTGCTAAAAGCCATCCAGGGCGGTACGCGATTCCATATCTTTCTGCTGGACGTGATGATGGAGGGGCTGGACGGGATGGAGCTTGCCGCCGTTCTGCGGGGGCTGGGGGACAGTACCGCCATTGTCTTCATCTCCTCCAACCGGGAGATGGCCCTGCGGGGCTACGAGGTCTGCGCCGCCCGCTATCTGGCGAAGCCCGTGGAAGGGCCGCGGCTGCGGGAGGCGCTGCTGTACTGCTACAGGACCTTCTGTGAGAAAAAAGAAATCCTGCTGCCCACCGGCAAGGGGCAGCGCAGGATTCCTTTCTCCGATATCCTCTATGCGGAGGCCATGGGGCGGGGGACGAGGCTTGTGCTGAGGGACGGGCCGGAGGACATCAGCCTGAAATTCTCCGACCTGTCGGCGCTGCTGCCGGAACGTCAGTTCGCTCTCTGCCACCGCTCCTACCTGGTGAATCTGGATTATGCGGGCTATATCCGCAGCCGGGAGCTGGAGCTGACCACCGGGGAGATCCTGCCGGTCAGCAAGTATCGGCTGGACGGCTTGCGGAAGCGGCTGGTAGACTATCTGAGCGGCTGACGCAGGGGCAGCGCTACTGTCACCCTGTAGAATCCATCGCCGTATTCCGTTTTGGACAGATTCCCGTACCGCTCCGCAATCTGCCGGACGATCTTCAGGCCCAGGCCGTCCCCCTGGGGCGTTTTCCTGCGGATCCACTCCAGGGTGGCCCCGTTTTCACAGGTGAATACGAAAAAACGGTTCCGGATGCGCATGTCCAGCCGGAGATATCTCCGCGCCACGCCCGGCGCTGCTGCGGCCGCCAGCGCGTTGTCCAGAAGGTTCATGAGCAGGGAGCACAGCTCCGCGTCCGTCAGGGGCAGCTTGTCCGGAGCCTGTGTGCAGTCCAGCTCCACCTGGATTCCGGCTTCGGCGGCTTCGTCCAGCTTTCCGTTCAGAATGATATCCAGCAGCTCGTTCCCGCTCTGTACCACAGGGCATATCTTCTCGTTCTCCCCCATCAGTTCATCCAGATAGGCCGCTGTCCTCTCGTCGCGTGTGGCCTGCCGCAGGAGCCGGAAATGCTTCATCATATCATGGCGGAGCATCATGACCTGTTCGTTCTGCCGTCGCATGGCATCATAGCCGCGCTGGGCCAGCTCGCTCCTCCGGGCCAGCAGCCGCGCCTCCGTCCGGCGGGCAATCTCCCTGCAGGCTGCCTCCGCCAGAGCCGTGGCCAGTGCCGCCGCCGTCATGATTCCGGCCAGGGGCCAGAGAATCAGCCCCGGTATCCCCAGCGCGCTGCCCGGAAACCGCCAGCGCCCCGATGCCGCCCACAGGACGATTCCCAGCGCCGTCAGAGGGCAGAAGCACCGATAGAACCAGCTTTGCTTCCATTCCAGAGCGCCGCAGAAAAACGCCGCCGCCAGCCCCACAAGCCCCACCGCGGGCATAGCCACGGCAAAGGGGAATGTGAGCCGCCCTGCAATTTGTAGAACGACATCCGCAGCCACCGCTGCTCCCTGGGCTCCGGCAGCCACCCGGAGAAGCACCTGTCGCCAGCCTGCCAGCCGGGAGGCCAGGAACACCAACAGCAGCGTCAGGGACAGGTCGCGGGCCAGCATCGCCGCGTCCACTGGCAGGGGCCCCAGGTGGGCATTAGGGAGGAACGCCAGGGCCAGACGGCCTGCCAGCCAGAAAAAGGCAGTCAGCCCGCCGAACAGCGCCCCCGGATCCGGCGCGCCCCGGAGGGATTGCAGGGTGAACAGCGCCAGGAGCAGCGTCCCGGCGGCAAAGGCCAGAGCCCCGGGCACGGCGGTTCGGAAGCTGTCCGCAATCAGGGCGCTCTCATAGGCGAACCCGCAGTACAGCGCCACGGGGCATGGATAGACTATCGATATGTCTTCCTGTTTTTCGCCGCCGGAGGGGTTGGTGGACTGGGCGATGGTCAGGATTCTTCCGGCATAGTCCTCCGGCAGCGTCACCAGCACAGGCTCCTTCCGCCCCTGTTCCGGCATGGGCAGCCGCAGGC
>CAOOJO010000211.1 GCA_948496895.1 uncultured Acetatifactor sp.
CTGATCGGCAGGGAGAACCCGGACTTCGGGCCGCTGCAGGGAGCCATCACCCGGGTGGCATGCTTCTATGCCCTGGGGGTCATAGCATCCTTCACCCAGTCCAGGATACTAATCAACATCGGCCAGGGGACGCTGCGCAACATCCGAAACGACATGTTCGAGAAGATGGAGTCCCTTCCTATTAAATACTTTGACACCCATGCCCACGGCGACATCATGTCCATGTACACCAACGACATCGACACCCTGCGCCAGATGATCAGCCAGAGCATCCCCCAGATGATCAACAGCGCCATCACCGTGGTCAGCGTCTTCGCCTGCATGCTGGTGCTGGACATCCCGCTGACCCTGGTGACCCTGCTGATGGTGGGCGTCATGCTGGTGGCCACCAAGAAGATTGGGGGCTTGAGCAGCCGGTACTTCCTGGCCCAGCAGAAGGCAATCGGCGCCGTGAACGGCTGCGTGGAGGAGACCATGACCGGCCAGAAGGTGGTGAAGGTGTTCTGCCATGAGCAGGAGAGCCTGGATCAGTTCAATGAGCTCAACGACCAGCTCTTCGAGAGCGCCTACCAGGCCAACCGCTTCGCCAACATCATGGGGCCCGTGAACGCCCAGCTGGGGAACCTAAGCTATGTGGTCTGCGCCGTGGTGGGCGGCATCCTGGCCATCACTGGGGTGTCCGGGCTGACCTTGGGCGGCCTTGCCAGCTTCCTGAACTTCAACAAGTCCTTCAACATGCCCATCAACCAGGTGAGCATGCAGTTCAACAGCATCATCATGGCCCTGGCCGGCGCGGACAGGATCTTCAAGCTCATGGACGAGAAGCCCGAGGTGGACGAGGGCTACGTGGAGCTGGTGAACGCGGTGCGGGACGCGGACGGCGAGCTGAGGGAGAGCAAGGAGCGCACAGGGCTCTGGGCCTGGAAGCATTACCACAAGGCGGACGATACCACCACCTACGTGGAGCTCACCGGGGACGTGGTGTTCGACGGCGTGGACTTCGGCTACAATGACGACAAGATGATCCTCCACGACATCGTGCTCCACGCCAAGCCCGGCCAGAAGATAGCCTTCGTAGGGGCCACCGGCGCGGGCAAGACCACCATCACCAACCTGATCAACCGGTTCTACGATATCCAGGATGGAAAGATACGGTACGACAACATCAACGTGAACAAGATCAAAAAGGCGGATCTGCGGCGCTCCTTAGGGATAGTGCTCCAGGACACCCATCTCTTCACCGGCACCGTCATGGAGAACATCCGCTACGGCAAGATGGACGCCACGGACTCCGAGGTGAAGAAGGCCGCGGTGCTGGCCAATGCCCACGGGTTCATCGTAAGGCTCCCGGACGGCTATGACACCATGCTCCACGGGGACGGCGCCAACTTAAGCCAGGGCCAGAGGCAGCTCCTGGCCATCGCCAGGGCCGCCATCGCGGATCCTCCGGTACTGATCCTGGACGAGGCCACCAGCTCCATCGACACCAGGACAGAGAAGCTGGTGCAGCAGGGCATGGACGCGCTGATGAAGGGCCGCACCAATTTCGTCATCGCCCACAGGCTCTCCACGGTCAAGAACAGCGACTGCATCATCGTCCTGGAGCAGGGCCGGATCATCGAGCGGGGCACCCACGACGAGCTCATGGAGCAGAAAGGGAAGTATTACCAGCTCTATACCGGGAACGCGGTGGCCTCTTAAGGCCCCGCGCCTGAATGATTGAAAAAGCCGACAATCCGTATGGAGACGGGGATTGCCGGCTTTTTCAGAACACAGGGATGGCGAGGACAATTGGCTGTCCATTATGTATCATGGTAACGGTTCCAGTATTCGGTGAAATCAATTTTTTTATAGAGCGTATACAAATTTTCTTCATTTAGTTCATCATATAATTTGCGAAACCCTTTGTCCTTATAGACACGCTCGAACATCTTCTCTCTACACTCTAACATGACCAAATTGCCGCCGACCACCTGTGCAGCAATGCTGATGGAATGATAGCATTCATTTAATATCTGCTCCCCGCTTATTTCATCGGAGGTATATACATTGCTTCGCCCCAGTTGCCCTATTAGATATGCTGGTATGCTTTTCAGGGAGTCCCTACCGGGATAGTCCCCTAATAGCTTCCTCTTTCTTTTGGCGGACAATTCTGATATGTCGATTGCTCTCTGTGCGATTGTGTAATAAGCCATAACAGAAAAAGTACCCTGCATGAGTTTGTCAAGATCAACCAGAAGATAGGTTTTTCCGATATTGGCCCTTTCGTATGTAATAGCCTTTTTTATTAAAAAATTCTCTAAATCAACTTCCCGTTGACAAGAGAACTTTTTAAAGGATTGTTCGACTTTACTTATATCATATTCATCGTTCAACAGCACTCCTAATGATATCACTCTGTATGCTTTCATCTTTTTCCTAACGCCTTTTTCATTTTTTCTTTTAAATCGGTATCCTGAACCAAATTAGCTGAATGGGAATGAAAATCTTTGCGCAGTGTAGGATGTACGGTTTTCGACATCTCTGATACAAACTCGGCAGCTTTATCCGCTTTTACGGAAAATTGTTTGCCAAAAGTAGACGTGGCCATTTTACATCCTCCTTTCCTTGGCATACAGTATGCCCTCTTTTCAAGCTTATAGTAGCATAATAATCCAAATAAATCTACATATATTTCAAAAATATCCGAAGTTTTTAGATTGACAATGCCGGGAAACGGGATTATAATGATTTTTGTCAAATAAAAGAAAATTCTTCGGGGTCGGGTGACCTCTGCGGGATGCGGATGCATGTCCCGCAGGCGGAATTCCCTACTGGCGGTAAAGTCCGCGACCCGGGGCAGGCGAAGGGCAAACGCCCAGGCCCGCCACGGCTGATTCGGTGAAACTCCGGAACCAACAGTAAAGTCTGGATGAAAGAAGAAATATCTGTCACAGGTTCCCTTCGGGAGGCATGTCCTGGCTGCAGCAGGCTGCCCTGGAAGCGCATCCAGTGGGCAGAGGTATGGAAACCCGCCCCGAATCGTCATGGTTCGGGGCTTTTTCATGTCCGGAAGAATTTTCCGAAACAATCTTTAGAAAAGTGGAGGAAAAGAAAAATGAACGAACTGTTCCAAAATGTGGCGGAGAACGCCATGTATGTACTGAGCTTCCTTATGATCATCGTGCTGGTATTTGTCGTAGCGCTGCTGCTGGAAAAGGCCGCCGGGAAAAAGAACGGCGTGACAGGGCCGGTCTTCACCACCAGGAAGCTGGCCATGATCGGCATGTTCTCCGCCATCGCCATGATTCTGCATCTGTTCGACTTCCCGCTGCCCTTCGCCCCCGGCTTCTACAAGCTGGACTTCAGCGAGCTGCCCATTCTGGTGGGAGCCTTCGCTTTCGGCCCGGCGGCAGGGGTGATGATGGAGTTCATCAAAATCCTGCTGAAGCTCTTCATCAAGGGCACGTCCACGGCCTTCGTGGGCGACCTGGCGAACTTCGTCATCGGCTGCAGCTTCATCCTGCCCGCCTCGGCCATCTATGCCTTCCATAAGAGCAAGAAGACGGCGATTGCGGCCTGTGCCATCGGCACCGCCATCCTCACCGTGTTCGGCACCGCCTTCAACGCCGTTTACCTGCTCCCGGCATTCTCCAAGCTCTACGGCATGCCCCTGGACAGCCTGCTGGAGATGGGCAGCGCGGTGAACCCGCTGGCGAAGGGAGGCATCATCAGCTTCGTGGCGGCCTGTGTCGCGCCCCTGAACCTGATCAAGGGAGCCAGCGTGTCTTTGGTGACGCTGCTTGTCTACAAGCCCCTGAGCCCTATCATCAAGGCCGGACAGGATACGGCGGCGCCGCGCCGCATTGCGGAACAGGCGGGTCGGCTGCAGTAAAATTTCTTGCTTTTTTCGTATTTTTAGAGTAAAATGACAGATGGACACAAAAGCACCTGCTCTGTGGGTGCTTTTTCGTGGAATAAAATACGGTAGGCCGATTTTGGGGCGGCAGAGGAGAAGTATGCTGGAACTGACCATAAAGATAGAAGCAGGGGATTTATACGACTATATGCTGCGGCATTCCTACAACAGCCCGGCGGGCATCCTGGGCAGCGCTTTCGGCGCGGTGCTGATTCTGTTCGCCCTGGCCACGAAGCAGTGGATCTTCATCGTGCTGGGGCTGGTGATGCTGCTCTATCTGCCATGGACGCTTTTTTTAAAGAGTAGGAGCCAGATCCTCTCCAATGCCGCTTTCCAGGAGCCGCTGCACTATACCCTGGACGAGGAGGGGCTGACCATTTCCCAGGGGGACGCCCAGGAGAAGATGGCATGGGAATACATGCACAAGGCGGTGTCCACCGGCAGGAGCATCATCCTCTACACCTCGCCTATCAATGGAACCATCTTCCCCAGGCGACAGCTGGGAGACCGGCAGGCGGCGGTGATCGAGATGATCTCCACCCACATGCCCCCGGCCAAGGTGAAGATACGCGCCTGATTCTGCGGGGCGACAGGGCAGTGGAAAACAGGGAAACGGATGGATATAAACGTAAAGAAGATAATAGAGGAACTGAATACAAGTAAAGCAGTGACGCTGGAATCCTGGTCGGCAGAGGAGACGGCCGCGTTTGGAGAGCGCCTGGGCCAGGCGGGTCTGCCGGGCCAGGTCTACACTCTGACCGGAGACCTGGGCGTGGGCAAGACCGTGTTCACCCAGGGCTTTGCCAGAGGCCTGGGTGTGGAGGGCCCTGTGAACAGCCCTACCTTTACCATACTCCAAATCTACGAGGACGGCAGGCTGCCATTCTACCATTTCGATGTCTATCGCATAGCGGACGTGGAGGAGATGGAGGAAATCGGCTACGAGGACTGCTTTTACGGGGAGGGAATCTGCCTCATAGAATGGGCCAATCTGATAGAGGAGATTCTGCCGGAGGATGCCATCCAGGTGACCATAGAAAAAGATTTAGAAAAAGGCTTCGACTATCGCAGAATCACTCTGTGCAGCCGCAATGTCGAGAAGGGTGCCACTGACAGCAATGCCGCCCTGGGCGGGATGGATAAGTGATGCGCGGCACCATGGGAAGGAAACTATGAAGATATTAGGAATGGACAGTTCCGGCCTGGTGGCCAGCGTGGCCATCGTGGAGGACGACGCGCTGGTGGCGGAATACACCACGAACTATAAAAAGACGCATTCCCAGACCCTCCTGCCCATGCTGGAGGAGCTGCGGGACATGGTGGAGCTGGACATGGACACCATCGATGCCATAGCCATAGCCTCCGGCCCCGGCTCCTTCACGGGGCTGCGCATCGGCTCCGCCACCGCCAAGGGCCTGGGCCTTGCCCTGGGGAAGCCCCTGGTGGAGGTGCCCACCCTGGAGGGGCTGGCATGGAACCTCTGGGGGACGGACAGGCTGGTCTGCCCCCTGATGGACGCCAGGCGGAACCAGGTATACGCCGCGGCCTGCGAATTCCTGCCGGAGGGGGAGGGCTTTGGGCTGCATACGATTATTCCCCAGTGTCC
>CAOOJO010000212.1 GCA_948496895.1 uncultured Acetatifactor sp.
GGCACGGTGCTGGAGGGATATTCCAGCGTGGACGAGGCGGCCATTACCGGGGAGAGCGTGCCCGTGGAGAAGCGGGAGGGCGACAAGGTGGTGTCCGCCACGGTGAACAAGGCCGGGTTCCTGAAATGCCGGGCCGACAGGGTGGGGGAGGACACCACCCTGTCCCAGATCATCCGCCTGGTGGAGGAGGCCAGCGCCAGCAAGGCCCCCATCGCACAGCTGGCGGACAAGGTGGCGGGCGTGTTCGTGCCCGTGGTGATCTGCATCGCGCTGGTGACGCTGGCGGCGTGGCTGATCGCCGGGGCCGGGGCGGAGTTCGCCATCTCCACGGCCATCGCGGTGCTGGTGATATCCTGCCCCTGTGCTCTGGGGCTGGCGACCCCGGTGGCCATCATGGTGGGGACCGGCGTGGGGGCCAATCATGGCATATTGATCAAGTCCGGGGAGGCCCTGCAGCAGGCAAGGGAAGTCGATGCCGTAGTCGTGGATAAGACGGGTACGATTACGGCGGGGAAGCTGAAATGCATGCAGGTGGGCGTATTCGTGCAGGATATGTCCGTGGACACCATGGTGCAGATCGCGGCGGCCCTGGAGAAGAAGAGCGAGCATCCGTTGGCGGAGGCCGTGGTGGAGCATGCCGCCTCCCTAAAGCTGGATCTGCCGCAGATCAAGGACTTTAAGGCGGTATTCGGCAGGGGCGTGGAGGGAGTGCTGGCAGAGGACATGCCGCCGAGACGGTTCGTGCCCGAGGAAGACGGGCCTACGTCGTCGGCGAACCTGCTGCCTGAGGAGGGCTCCCGGGAGAGGGAATCGCAGACAGCCCGGAAAGCCATAAAAGCCGACAGGCCTGCGAAAGCGCAGCGGGAGGCCTTCCTGGCGCGGAAGGACGCGGGGGCGAAGGCCGGAACCCGGTATCTGGTGGGGAACCAGGCCTACCTGGAGGAGAACGGCATCTCCATAGATCCTATGGTTCTGCGGGGAATCCAGGGCATCGCGGACGAGGGGATGACGCCCCTTCTGGTGGCCCAGGAAGGGAGGCTCCTAGGCTGCATCGGCGTAGCGGATGAAATCAAGCCTACCTCGGATGTGGCCATCCGGAAGTTCCGGCAGATGGGCATCCGGGTGGTGATGCTCACCGGGGACAATAAGAGGACCGCGGAGGCGGTGCGCAGGCGGCTGGGCATCGCCGAGGTGGTGGCGGAAGTCCTGCCACAGGACAAGGAGAAGAAAATCAGCCAGCTGAAAGCCGAAGGGCATAAAGTCGCCATGATAGGGGACGGCATCAACGACGCCCCCGCCCTGGCCGCGGCGGATGTAGGCATGGCCATCGGCGCGGGGACGGACGTGGCCATGGAGAGCGCGGACGTCATCCTGATGAAGAGCGACCTGCGGGACGCGGTGACGGCAGTGCGCTTAAGCCGGGCAGTCATCCGCAATATCAAGCAGAATCTGTTCTGGGCGTTCTTTTATAACGCAATAGGGATTCCATTGGCGGCCGGAGTGTGGTATCCTATATTTGGAATCAAATTGAATCCTATGTTCGGCGCGGCCGCCATGAGCCTGAGCAGCATCTTCGTGGTGGGCAACGCGCTGCGGCTGAGGGGCTTTCGGAGCGGGTTCGCTCCCGCCCGGAGGGCAGCCGGCGCTGGGCAGCCAGAGGACGACAGGCAGCCGGGGGAGGGCCAGGCGGCAGAGGAAAATCCGGCTGATCAGACGGCATCGGCAGAGCCAGCAGAAGATGCTATGATGGCAGATATTGCCATGGTGGCAGATGCTGCAGTTCCGGCAGAAACTACCGTTCCAGTAGTGGACAAAAATGTGGACAGCGCAGCGGAAGCCTGCGCGGAAAGGAAGGAAACCATGACAAAGGTAATGACGATTGAGGGAATGATGTGCGGACATTGCACTGGCAGAGTGCAGAAGGCCCTGGAGGCCATAGAGGGTGTAAGCGCCGTCACCATGAGCCTGGAGGCCAAGACGGCCATGGTGGAGCTGGGGGCGGAGGTCTCGGACGAGGCGGTGACCGAGGCGGTGACCGAGGCCGGTTATGAGGTAAAGGGGATTGAATGACGACAGATAGATAGTCAAGCAGCCCCATTTTGTGCAAAGCCTTTGCCGGAACCCATAGGGCTATCGGCAGAGGTGGAAAGAGGTGAAAAGAACCAATGAAAAGCAGATTATTTTACGGATTGTTCATCGTGTACGCCGCCATGGTGGCCTTTGTGCTGGCCATCAACGGGGTGTTCACCGGTGAGATGGAATCCGTCAGCAACCTGGTCATCAACGGAGTCTTCTTAGGGATAATCGGCATCCTGTTCGTGATCTCGGCGGTGAGCTTCATGCGGCTCAACAGCCTGACGGACGAACTGGTGGATGCCGCGGGGGACTTGAAGGAGGCCTATAAGAAGGCCGGGAACCAGAACGTGTGGAGCGAGCTGGAGAAGGACAGGGAATTTTTCGAGGAGGAGCATCTGAAGAAGGCCTTCGCCAGATTCCTGCAGCAGATGAACAACAGCCGCATCGGGAAAAGGTACGCGGGCAGCTGCGACATCGAGGACTATATCAACGAGGAGCTCCTGGACAGGGTGGGCAGCAGCCACTTCAACTCCGCCATCTCCGGCACCATGACAGGCCTGGGCATCCTGGGCACCTTTATCGGGCTGTCCCTGGGGCTTGGGTCATTCAGCGGCGACGACATCTATACCATCTCCGACAACGTGGGGCCCCTGCTGTCCGGGATGAAGGTGGCCTTCCACACCTCGGTGTACGGCATCATCTTCTCCCTGATATTCAACTTCGTCTACCGCAGCATCATGGCGGACGCCTACGGCAAGCTGAATTATTTCCTCGGCGCATACAGGCAGTACGCCGCGCCGCCCATAAGCTCCGGCGACGAGAACACCGCCGCCATGCTGGTGTACCAGGCCAACCAGGCCAACTATATGAAGGAGTTGCTGGAGCTGGAGCGGGGCCAGGCCAGGGAGCAGGCGAAGCAATTGGAGCAGATGGCCCAGAGCTTCATGGAGAAGCTCCAGTCCGTGATGGGCACGGAGCTTCGGGAGCTGGGCACCGCGCTGCAGCTCACGTCCCAGGCCCAGGCCTCCGGCGCGGAGAGCGGCAAGGCGCTCCTGGAGGCTGTGGACGCTCTGGCCAGATCCAACCGGGACATGCAGGAGAACATGGCGCAGATGCTCAAGCGCCAGGAACGGCTGGCGGACGACCTGGAGCAGCAGAAGCGCAGGCTGGAGACCGCCTGCGAGGAGATTAGCCGGGACGTGAGCAATCAGTTGTACACCTTTGGGCAGATGAGGGCTTTGCATGATGACGAAAAATAGGAGAAAGAGAAGAGAGGCCTTCGAGGAGCACAGCTACTGGCAGTCCTACTCGGACATGATGGCGGCATTGCTTCTGATATTCGTGCTGATCATCGCCATCACCCTGGCCATCTACCGCCAGAAGACCGTGGACCTGGAGCAGTCCCAGAACAGTCTGGGCGTGGCCAGGCAGGAGCTGGAGGACGCGAAGAAGGATCTGGAGGATGCCAGGGCGGATCTGGAGGAGTACAGGGCGGCCATCGAGAAGTCCAATCAGGAGCTTGCGAACTCCCTGGCGGAGCTCCAGCAGGCCTACGCCGATGCCGCGCTGACCCAGGACGAGCTGAACAAGGCCTACCTGGAGATTGAGAACGCCAGGAACGAGCTGACGGCCACCCAGAAGGAGCTGCAGGATATCGTAGGCATCCGCACGGACATCATCGGGGCCCTGCAGTCGGCATTCAACAACTCGGCCATGAGCGTGGACGCCCAGACCGGATCCATCACCTTTTCCTCGGATGTGCTGTTCCGGTACAACAGCGCGGCGCTGTCCGCCGACAGCCGCAGCACCCTGCAGGAGATCATCCCCATGTATCTGGACGTGCTGATGCAGGACCAGTTCCGGGAGTATATCGCGGAGATCATCATCGAGGGCCATACGGACACGGACGGCACCTATGAGTCGAATATGGAGCTGTCCTACAACCGCGCCTACTCCGTGGCGAAATTCTGCATGGATCCGAGGAACGGCCTCACCGAGGACAAGATAGAGCAGCTAAAGAGCGTCCTCACCGTCAATGGCCGCTCCTTCAGCCAGCCGATCTATGCCACGGACGCCCAGGGGAACCTTACGGATCAGGTGGACATGGCGGCCTCCAGGCGGGTGGAGATCAAGTTCCGGCTGAAAGAGGACGAGATGATTGAGAAGATTGAGGAAGTGCTGCGGCAGTAGAGACCTCTCACTGGCTGGAGCATGGCCCGGGGACACAGGATGTCTCCGGGCTGTTTCTCGGTTATGATATTTTTATACAAATTTATGCTTTGTTTATTGATTTACGCGGAAACAATGTTATAGTAGTTATAGAACAGACAAAGACAACTGGATGCCGGAACGCCGCGGACAGAAGCTGTTCCTTGTGAAAGCGGCGGTTCTGAGAGGGAGGTAGACATGAACATACAGAAATTCACACAGAAATCCATGCAGGCCGTGGAGGGCTCCGAAAAGCTGGCCTATGAATACGGGAACCAGGAGATCGAGCAGGAGCATCTGCTCTACAGCCTGCTGAAGGTGGAGGACAGCCTGATCCTGAAGCTGATAGAGAAGATGGAGATCCAGAAGGAGCACTTCGTGGATAGGGTGGAGAAGGCCATCGCAAAGCGTACCAAGGTCCAGGGGGGCAAGGTATACGTGGGAGCCGACCTGAACAAGGTGCTGGTAAACGCCGAGGACGAGGCGAAGCAGCTGGGGGACGAGTACGTGTCCGTGGAGCACCTGTTCCTGGCCATGATCAAGAACCCCAACCGGGAGATCGCCCAGATATGGAAGGAGTACGGCATCACCAGGGAGCGCTTCCTCCAGGCCCTGTCCACCGTCCGGGGGAACCAGCGGGTCACCAGCGACAACCCTGAGGCCACCTATGACACCCTGGAGAAATACGGCCAGGAGCTGGTGGAGAAGGCCAGGAACCAGAAGCTTGACCCCGTCATCGGCAGGGACACGGAAATCCGCAATGTCATCCGCATCCTGTCCCGGAAGACCAAGAACAATCCCGTGCTGATCGGCGAGCCCGGCGTGGGCAAGACCGCCGTGGTGGAGGGCCTGGCCCAGCGGATCGTCCGGGGCGACGTGCCCCAGGGCCTGAAGGACAAGAAGATATTCGCCCTGGATATGGGCGCATTGGTGGCTGGGGCCAAATACAGGGGCGAGTTCGAGGAGCGCTTGAAGGCCGTGCTGGAGGACGTGAAGAACAGCGACGGTCAGATCATCCTGTTCATCGACGAGCTGCACACCATCGTGGGCGCGGGCAAGACCGACGGGGCCCTGGATGCCGGGAACATGCTAAAGCCCATGCTGGCCAGGGGAGAGCTGCACTGCATCGGCGCGACTACACTGGACGAATACAGGCAGTATATCGAGAAGGATGCCGCCCTGGAGCGGCGGTTCCAGCCCGTCATGGTG
>CAOOJO010000213.1 GCA_948496895.1 uncultured Acetatifactor sp.
GGTAGGCTTCTACGACTACAGCAAGAAGTAAGATATGAATCAGGCGGAATTGCTTCTCCCGGCTTCGGGAGGGCAATTTCGCCCGTTGTGTGTACATTGGTTAGCAATGATTTTAAGAGAATAGATGGAGGAATGTGAATCATGGATTTTACTTTGAGCAAAGAACATGAAATGGCGCGCTCTCTGTTCAGGGAGTTTGCCGAAAAAGAAGTGAAGCCCCTGGCTCAGGAGGTGGACGAGACCGAGGAGTTCCCCAGAGAGACCGCCCGCAAGATGGCGAAGAACGGCTTCCTGGGCATCCCCGTTCCCAAGGAGTACGGCGGACAGGGCTGCGACCCTCTGACCTATGTGATGTGCGTGGAGGAGCTCTCCAAGGTATGCGGCACCACAGGCGTCATCGTATCCGCCCATACCTCCCTGTGCTGCGATCCCATACAGACATTCGGCACAGAGGAGCAGAAGCAGAAATATTTGGTACCCCTTGCAAAGGGTGAGAAGCTGGGTGCATTCGGCCTGACCGAGCCCGGCGCAGGCACGGACGCCCAGGGCCAGCAGACCAAGGCCGTGGCGGACGGAGACGACTATATCATCAACGGCTCCAAGATCTTCATCACCAACGGCAAGGAAGCTGACGTGTATGTCATTTTCGCCGTGACCGGCACCATCGAGAAGAGGGGCAGGAAGATCAAGGAGATCACCTCTTTCATCGTGGAGAAGGGGACTCCCGGCTTCACTTTCGGCACCAAGGAGAAGAAGATGGGTATCCGCGGATCCTCTACCTATGAGCTGATCTTCACGGACTGCCGCGTTCCCAAGGAGAACATGCTGGGCAAGCTGGGCCAGGGCTTCAAGATTGCCATGCACACCCTGGACGGCGGACGTATCGGCATCGCTGCCCAGGCTCTGGGCATTGCGGAGGGCGCTCTGGAGAGGACCATCGCCTACACCAAGGAGAGGAAGCAGTTCGGCAAGCCCATCGCCGCCCTGCAGAACACCCAGTTCCAGCTGGCTGACATGGCCACCAAGGTACAGGCCGCCCAGCTTCTGGTATACAAGGCAGCCATGGCCAAGGCCACCCAGAAGGAGTACGGCTTCGAGGCCGCACAGGCCAAGCTCTACGCCGCAGAGGTAGCCATGGAGGTCACCACCAAGGCAGTACAGCTCCACGGCGGCTACGGCTACACCAGAGAGTACGATGTCGAGCGCATGATGCGCGATGCCAAGATCACGGAGATTTACGAGGGCACCAGCGAAGTCCAGAGGATGGTCATCAGCGCCGCGCTTCTGAAATAAGTGAGAGCGAAAACCCAGTCATAGAAAAAAGAGAATAAGGAGTGAAAATACAATGAAAGTTGTTGTTTGTATCAAGCAGGTTCCCGATACCAAGGGCGGCGTGAAGTTCAATCCCGATGGTACCCTGGACAGAGCTGCCATGATGACCATTATGAACCCTGACGACAAGGCGGGCCTGGAAGCCGCGCTTCGCCTCAAGGATCAGTACGGCGCGGAAGTCACCGTCCTGACCATGGGCCTTCCCAAAGCTGAGGACGTGCTGCGCGAGGCCATGGCCATGGGCGCGGACAAGGGCGTGCTGGTCACCGACAGAGTGCTGGGCGGCGCGGACACCTGGGCTACCTCCCAGACCCTGGCAGGGGCGCTGCGGAATATGGAGTACGACCTGATCATCACGGGCCGTCAGGCTATCGATGGCGATACCGCACAGGTAGGCCCTCAGATTTCCGAGCATCTGAACATCCCTGTCATCTCCTATGCCCAGAATCTGAAGATTGAGGGCGACAGCGTCATCGTAGAGCGCCAGTATGACGACAGATATCATGTGCTGAAGGCCAAGATGCCCTGCCTGATCACCGCTCTGGCAGAGCTCAACGAGCCCAGATACATGACCCCCGGCGGAATCTTCGATGCCTGCAAGGCCGAGATTACCGTATGGGGCAGAAACGACCTGAAGGACGTGGAGGACTCCAATTTAGGCCTGAAGGGATCCCCCACCCAGATCGCGAAGGCTTCCGATAAGGTGAGAAAGGGCGCCGGCGAGAAGGTCACTCTCGATCCCGCAGAGTCTGTTGAGTATATTGTTGGTAAGCTGAAAGAGAAGCATGTGATTTAATCATAGATAGGGAAACAGCTGCGCCGTGCCGTCGCGCAGCGACTTTAGATAGGAGGACAAAATGAATTTAGAAGAATATAAGGGCGTATATGTCTTCGCGCAGCAGGTGGACAATATCGTCAACAGCATTGCTTTTGAACTGATCGGCAAGGGCAAGGATCTGGCCGCGGATCTGGGATGCGAGGTTACTGCTGTTCTGGTGGGAAGCGACGTGAAGGGCCTGGCGGACGAGCTGGCCGAGTACGGCGCTGACAGGGTCATCGTGGTGGACGACCCCGAGCTGAAGGAGTACAGGACGGAGCCCTATGCCCATGCATTGGCCAGCGTCATCCAGAAGTACAAGCCGGAAATCTTCTTGGTGGGCGCTACCGCCATCGGCCGCGACCTTGGCCCTCGTGTATCCGCAAGGATCCACACCGGCCTCACCGCGGACTGCACCCAGCTCGACATCGGCGACTTCCCGCTGAACCCCATGCCCGGCAAGGAGCAGAAGCACAACCAGCTGCTGATGACCCGTCCCGCTTTCGGCGGCAACACCATCGCCACCATCGCCTGCCCGGACTTCCGTCCCCAGATGGCTACCGTCCGTCCCGGCGTTATGCAGAAGAGAGAGAGACAGGCTGGCGTAAAGGCCAATGTAGAGGAGTTCAATCCCGGATTCACCCCCAACCAGAACTATGTAGAGATTCTGGAGGTGGTGAAGGCCGTGTCCGAGACTGTGGACATCATGGATGCCAAGATTCTGGTATCCGGCGGCCGCGGAATGGGCAGCCCTGAGAACTTCAAGATTCTGGAGGATCTGGCTGAGGTGATCGGCGGCACCGTGAGCTGCTCCCGTGCCGTAGTGGACGCGGGCTGGAAGCCCAAGGATCTCCAGGTGGGACAGACCGGCAAGACCGTGCGCCCCAATGTATACTTCGCCATCGGCATCTCCGGCGCCATCCAGCATCTGGCCGGCATGGAGGAGTCCGACATCATCATCGCCATCAACAAGGACGACACAGCCCCCATCTTCGATGTGGCTGATTACGGCCTGGTAGGCGACCTGAACAAGATCGTGCCCGCCCTGACCGAGAAGCTGCGCGCGGAGCTGGCGAACAAGAAGTAAGAAAGGCGGATCAAAAAGCCTGAAGCGATAAGCTCCCATGAGTCCCGGTATTTGATTTCCGGATTCATGGGAGTTTTTTTGCTCTCTGTCTTGCATATCCGTGGCTGAATTGATATAATGCATAGGAACCGTCTGTTCCTTATGTTCGGCTCAAATCTGGCGAATTGACAGGAATTATGACATATCTGTCAGATAATTGTGACATAATACAGTATCGGAAAATAGAGGAAAATCAGAGAACCCCACAAAAAATGACACCGGTGGCATATTATAGAGAAGAGTTTGTCAGAATTCAGGGATTCTTGATGACCGATAGAGTCAGGCTTTTATGGAAAAAAGCAGGTAGCATTGGCATGTTTACAAAGCGCGCAGGGGGACAAGCATGAAACGGAATGTCAGTCTGGAAGAGATTTCCGATGGGCGGCTGTATGGCGGCAACGATATGGTAAAGGCGGACTGTCATGGCTGTAAGGGCTGTTACAAATGCTGCACCGGCATGGGCCATTCCGTCATCCTGGATCCCTATGATGTGTACCGCCTGCAGCAGGGGCTGGGGAAGAGCCTGCCCGTATTGCTTTCGCGGGAACTGGTGGAGCTGAGCGTGACTGAGGGAGTCATTCTGCCCAATATGAGGATGGCCGGAAAAGAGGAGCGATGCGCTTTCCTGGACGAGGCGGGACGCTGTAGCATCCATGCGTACAGGCCTGGCATCTGCCGTTTGTTTCCATTGGGGAGGTATTACGAGAACGGGGATTTCAGATACTTTCTCCAGACAGGGGAGTGCAGGGAAGCAGGACGCACCAAGGTAAAGGTGAGCAAATGGATTGATACTCCCGAGCAGGGCAGGAACCACGCTTTTATCTGTCAGTGGCATTCTGTGATAAGCGAACTGGAGGGAAGGCTTTCGGGCGCGGAGGATTTGGAAGAGTCCAAGCGACTGAACCTGCTGATGCTGCAGATTTTCTATATGGAGGCCTATGAACCTGAAAGGGAATTTTATGGTCAGTTCGAGGAGCGGCTTGCCCGCTGGCAGAGCGCTTATGGAAATGGGAATCCGTAAGCATTAGAGGGTTTACAAAACTGGAAACAGCAAGCGCTGTGACAGAATCCAGATGCATTGCCAGGCAAGCTTTCGCGACTGGAACGCGTCTCCTAAAGGGCACTGTCAGGGCACTTACACAACGGGAATAAGAAAGGAATGTTTGACATAGATGGAAACGGAAGAAGAACGCCAGGCCAGACGTAAGGCGCGGCTGGAAGAGATGCGGAGAGAAAAGCGCAGGCGCGAGCTGCTGTACAAATGGGGCATCCCGGTGGTGGCCGGACTGGCAATCGTGGTGGGAATCGGCATTGGAATCGGCACCGCGGCATTCTCCCACCGGGATAAGGGACAGCAGGAATCCCGAAGCGAAAGCCTGGCAGAGGGCCAGGGGGAAGACGGGACAGAAGGCAGAAATGAAGACGGCTTAGAGGACAGTGAAAACAGCGCAGAAGATAGAACGGAAGACAGCATAGCCGACAAAGGACAGGAGGGACAGGACGCCCAGGCCCAGGATCCGGAGACCGGGAACATGGAGACCCGCGGGAAATCCCGCCATGCCGTCCAGGGCCTCTTCGTCCTGGCGGGGAAAGCCTATTCGCCCAGGAAGGATTTTCCGGGAGCGAATGCCGGGGATGTCTTGCAGGCCGAAGAGCCGGCGCAGGAACCGGAGCCTGACCCCACGCCAAAGCCCCTGGGAATCATCACCCCGCAGCAGAACACGGTATTTGACATGACGGAGCGTACGGCAGACTTCTCGGAGACTATCTTAAGCCAGTACGGGGTCTTCATCGATGCCCAGAGCGGGGAAATCCTTGCCCAGAGAGAGGCCTATACCAGGATGAACCCCGCCTCCATGACCAAGATGCTCACAGTCCTGGTGGCGGCGGAGCACCTGACGGTGGAGGATCTGGACAAGACGGCGGCGATTACCATAGACATCACGGACTACAGCTATGTCAACGACTGCAGCAACACGGGCTATGCCCTGGACGAGGTGGTGACGGTGCGGGATCTCTTCTATGGGACGATTCTGCCCTCCGGCGCGGATTCCGCGCTGGCCCTGGCCATCTATGTGGCAGGCTCCCATGAGGCTTTCGTGGAGCTGATGAATGAAAAGCTTGTCCAGATGGGCTTAGGGGAGACCTCCCACTTCACCAACTGCGTGGGCGTCTACGATGAGGAGCATTATTCCACAGCTTATGACATGGCTGTCA
>CAOOJO010000214.1 GCA_948496895.1 uncultured Acetatifactor sp.
GACGCCCCCACCGGACAGCTCCAGGACGGCGACGATTTCGCCATCCAGGTGAAAAAGGACGGCAGATGGGAGGAAGCGCCCATTGTGGTGGAGGGGGATTATGGATTCCACGATATCGCTTATACGATTCCTTCGGACGACACCACAAGGCGGGAGCTGGACTGGGAATGGCTCTACGGGGAGCTGGCGCCGGGGGAGTACCGGATTCGCAAGAGCGTCATGGACTTCCGGGGGACGGGAGATTACGATACCTACGAGATCTATGCGAATTTTATCCTGAATTGAGCGCTTCGGATGCCCGACCGTCCTATCCCATAAACGAAAAAAAGACAAGAAATGACAGACCAGGCCGAAAAAAGTACATCCGCCGCAATTGCGCAGCGACACTACATGGTATATAATAAAAAGGGGTTTTTGCGAAATCGTTAAGCAGTATAAATAGATACCCAAAGAAAGGAGCAGAAAATGGGACACGACACATTTGACATCAAACAGTACGCCCGGACGGCCAGGGCCGTGGTGGCGGAAGGAATCGTCATGCTGCGCAACGAGGGCGGCGTGCTTCCCCTGAAAGAGGGAGAGCGGATCGCCCTGTTCGGCAGAGGGCAGTTCAACTACTACAAGAGCGGCACAGGCTCCGGCGGCATGGTCAACACCAGCTATGTGACAGGCATCCGGGAGGCGCTGGAAGAGAGCAGCTTCGTGCTGAACGAAAAGCTCACCGCCACCTACCGGGAATGGCTGAAGGAGAACCCCTTTGACGCCGGCGCGGGCTGGGCCGGAGAGCCCTGGTTCCAGAAGGAGATGCCCCTGACAGAGGAGCTGGTGGGCCGGGCGTCCGAAGAATCCGACACGGCTGTCATCATCATCGCCAGGACCGCCGGGGAGGATCAGGACAACAAGGCGGAGGCGGGCAGCTACCTGCTGACGGCGGACGAGGAGGACATGCTGCGCCTGGTCTGCGGAGCCTTCCGGCGCACGGTGGTGCTCCTGAACGTAGGCAATATCATCGACATGAAATGGGTGGAGCGCTATCAGCCCTCGTCCGTGCTGTACGTATGGCAGGGTGGCCAGGAGGGCGGCAACGGCGTCCTGGACGTGCTGTCCGGCGCGGTATCCCCTTCCGGAAAGCTCACCGACACCATCGCCATGGACATCGCGGACTACCCGTCCACCAGCAACTACGGCGATGAGAACAGGAACCTCTACCAGGAAGATATCTATGTAGGCTACCGCTACTTCGAGACCTTTGCCAAGGACAAGGTGCTCTATCCCTTCGGCTTCGGCCTCTCCTATACCACCTTCGCCCTGGAGGCCAGGATGGAAGAGACGAAAGAGGACGGCCAGCCGTCCCGGGGCTGCGCAAAGCTGCGGGTGAAAGTCACCAATACCGGAACTGTGCCCGGAAAAGAGGTAGTCCAGGCCTACTGCCAGGCCCCCCAGGGAGCGCTGGGGAAACCGGCCCGGAGCCTCTGCGGCTTCGCAAAGACCGAAAAGCTTGCCCCCGGCCAGAACCAGGAGCTGGAGATTGCCGTCCCCGCCCATGTGCTGGCATCCTATGATGACAGCGGGGCCACCGGCCATAAATCCTGCTGGGTGTTGGAGGCCGGAGAGTACATATTCTACGCAGGCACCGACGTGCGCAGCGCCTCAGCTGTGGGAAGCTTCAAAATAGAAGATGCAATCGTAGTAGAAGCCCTGGAGGAGGCCTGCGCGCCCGTGACGGCCTTTGAGCGCATGAAGCCCCAGGCCTGTGCAGACGGCAGCTTCCAGGTGACCTACGAGGCAGCGCCCCTGCGCACCGTGAATCCCGGACAGCGCAGAGAGGACAGGCTGGCGCAGATTCCCCAGGCCATATCTGGAAACCCTTCCGCTCCTGCCCAGCCCGAATATGCCTGCACCGGAGACAAGGGATACCGCCTGTCCGACGTGGAGGCAGGAAAGGTATCCATGGAGGACTTCCTGGCCCAGCTGTCCGACGAAGACCTGGCCTGCATGGTCAGGGGCGAGGGCATGTGCTCCCCCAAGGTGACGGCCGGCACGGCGGGAGCTTTCGGCGGCGTCACGGAAGGGCTGCAGGCGTTCGGCATCCCTATCGCCTGCTGTGCCGATGGCCCCAGCGGCATCCGCATGGACTGTGGCAGTATCGCTTTCGCCATGCCCAACGGCGCCTGCCTTGGGGCAACCTTCAACGAGGCCCTGTCCGAGGAGCTGTTCGAGTGGGAGGCGCTGGAGCTTCGCAAGAACAAGATAGACACCCTGTTAGGCCCCGGCATCAACCTCCACAGGAACCCCTTGAACGGGCGCAACTTCGAGTACTTCAGCGAAGACCCCCTTGTGACGGGGAGGATGGCGGCAGCCCAGCTTCGCGCCATGGGCCGCTACCATGTCACCGGCACCATCAAGCACTTCGCTTGCAACAGCCAGGAATTCAACCGCCACACGGTGGAGGCCGTGGTGTCCGAGCGTGCGCTGCGGGAGCTGTACCTGAAATGCTTTGAAATCCCGGTGAAGGAGGGTGGAGCCTACTCCATCATGACATCCTACAACCCCATAAACGGCTTCTGGTCCGCGTCCAATTACGACATGCTCACCACCATCCTTCGGGGCCAGTGGGGCTATAAGGGCATCGTCATGACCGACTGGTGGGCCAAGGCCAACGATGAGGGCAAGACCGGAAAGGTGGAGAATATAGCCGCCATGGTGAGGGCCCAGAACGACCTGTTCATGGTCACCGCCAATGCAGGGGCAAACTCCCAGAACGACAATTCCGCGGAGAGCCTGGAGAAGGGGACCGTCACCAGGGCTGAATATCTGCGTAGCGCCGCCAATATCTGCCGTTACCTGCTTACCACCCCCGCCTACCAGCGCATGGAGGGCAGGGAGAGCGAGCTGGACAGGCAGCTGGCAGCGGTGGCGGCCCAGGAGATGGAGAGCTTCGGGGAGCTGGTGCGGATTCCGGTGGAGGCGGCGGGATGCAGCCTGCCGGTGGAGGACATCCCCACAGGAAAGGGCAGCAGCGTCACCTTTGAGCTGAACGTCAAAGAGCGGGGCTTCTACAGGCTGGAGCTGGACTGCCGCGTCGTCGGCCAGGGGAGCCTGGCCCAGGTGCCGCTGACCCTGTCCCAGGACAAGCAGATCCTGAAGACCATCTCCCTCACGGGGGAGGACACAGAGTGGAGGACGGAGGAGATCGTCCTGAATCCATCCTTCCACAACACCACCTTCCTGAAGCTCTACTTCGGACAGGGCGGCATGGAGATCCGGGAGGCCAGGCTGGCCCTGAAGGAATCCCTGGAGGAGAAGTTCCGGGCCATGCGGGCATCCCAGGAGGAGAGCGAATAAGGGAATGCGGACAGAATAAAGCAGAGTAAAAGAAAGAAACGCTCATGTGGCAGAAATGCTTCATGGGCGTTTTCTATATGCACAAGCCGATTCCGGTTCCGGCCGGCCGCACCGGGCCCCGTAGGGCACAGAGCCCGGCAAGGCGCACCGGGACGGCCCGGGGTCAGGACGGCCGATCCCCTCCCGCTTTCCCGTGGTAGAGCTCCCTGTACTGGGAGGGCGTCATTTTATGTATCTTCTTGAAGGCCCGCATGAAATTCTCCGGATTTTCGTACCCCAGCATCTTGCTGATCTGGTTCACCGTCAGGCTGGAGTTCTTCAGGAACAGATGCGCCTTCTGGAAGCGTATCTGGTTCAGCAGCTGGGAGAAGGTGCAGCCGAACAGCTTTTTCACATATCTGGAGCAGTAGGGGACCGTGTAGTGGAGATGCCTGGCCAGCTCCTCCAGGGTGATGGTGGAATAGTTTTCCTGGAGATAGGTCAGGATCTCATGGTCCACATTCCTCACGGGGACGGACTCCACAGCGGCCGGCCAGTTCCGGGAGAGCTTGGTGAGCAGGGTCATCAGCATCCCCGTGACGATCCGGTCCGTATAGACATCGAGGGAGAACATCTCCTGGAACATGTCCAGCACCTGCCCCCGAATCTCCGGATCCTGCCCGGTGCGGAACACAAGGTACTGCTCGCTGTTCTCGTTGTAGATGCTGTCCAGAAGGAAGCGGCTCAGCATGTCCTGGCCCTTCAGGAGCCCGGTGCAGATGTCCGTGAAGGCGGAGGGGCGGACCATGATCTTGACGGCCACCCCCTCCGGGAAGCTGGTCTGGAGATGCCTGGAGGAGGGCGGGAGGATGCAGAAGTCCCCCTCGCAGAAGGTCTCCGGGTTCCCGTTGACCGACTGGGCGCTGGTGCCGGACAGGATGTAGAGGATCTCAAAAAAGGTATGGGTGTGCTCCGGAATCTCCAGCCGGGGCTGCCTGACCAGGACCACATTGTAATCCGCGCCGGGGGCGGCCTTGTGGGCATCCTGCATGATGGACAGGGCATGGTTCCAGGTGAGCAGAGGGATGCTATGGGAATCGTAGTCCGGGGGCAGCTTGGTGAGAAGGGTGAAGAAGTCCTCAGCCGTACCCGGGGGGGTATTATGCCGGAGGTGGATGTCCAGATATTTCTCTCTGGGGAATTTCATGCAGAGATGTTCATAAATTTGCTCTCGGTCCATTCGTTGCCGTTTCCCTTTCTGGTTTTATGGAAGTAGTTCCTGTCCCGCCTCAGGGGCATTCCTCTTTTTGTATATAGATATTATACAAATATCCTCTGAAAAGAGGTAGATGGAAATGCTGGGAATCCAGAACAAAGTAATCAAGAGGTTAAAAAATGACAGTGAAAATGGTTAAACAAAACAACTGTAAAACGTTTGAGTTGCTGTTATAATGGTTTATGCGCACATTTAAGCGCGGAAAACAAACAAGGCAAGGAGGAAAAGGTATGGCTGGCAAAGGCCCAAAAGAAATCAAGAAAAAGCAGCGGATCACACCCTATCTGCTGTGGAAGCAGAGATATCTGATCATGATGTCCCTGCCCTTCGTCATCTGGCTCATTATTTTCAAGTATATTCCGCTGTGGGGATGGACCATGGCGTTCCAGGAGGTGAAGCCCGCCACCTTCGCCACGCCCATCTGGCAGAGGCCCTTCGCGGGGTTCCAGAATTTCATCAAGGCTTTCCAGGACAGACTGTTCGCGCAGACCATGATCAACACCCTGGGGATCAGCGTCCTGCAGATCGCCGTGGGCACAGTGGTGGCCATCGCCTTTGCGGTGCTGCTCAATGAGCTGGCGTTCTCCCGTTTCAAGAAGGTCACCCAGACCATTTCCTATCTGCCCCACTTCGTGTCCTGGGTCATCATCGCCAGCCTGGCGAAGAACATATTCAATGACGGCGGCGTCATCGACTCCCTGGCGGGGACGAACCTGCACCTGATGAGCACCAACTCCCCGCTGATCTGGCTGATCATCGTCATCATAGACTGCTGGAAGGAGATGGGCTGGAACGCCATCATCTACCTTTCCTCCATGGCGGGCATCGACCAGGGGCTGTACGAGGCGGCCCAGATAGACGG
>CAOOJO010000215.1 GCA_948496895.1 uncultured Acetatifactor sp.
GGCGAATTCCTCCTCCGTGATGTCCCCCAGAATCATATAAGTGACCGCCGTGCGGATGACGGGCTCCTCGTCCTCCTTCAGGAACTGGACGCACTGCACCGCCGAATCCGCCCGCTGATCGAACTGGCCGGGCAGGAATTCCACGGAGAAGACCCTTGCCCCTGCCGGGATATCGATGGCCTCCCGGTATAAATCATCCACCGGCGGCTCCGAGAACACGGTCCTGCAGGCCCGCTCGAACACTTCCTCGGAGATGTTCTCCACGTCATAGCGGATGAAGACCCTCACGCCCTCCACCCGGATGCCCAGGAAGCTCCCGATTTCCTCATGCAGCTCCCTGGCCTTCACCGCAAAGTTTTCCTTTTTCTCCACATAGATACGTCTGACGCTTCCCATACGCTCCTCCATTCATTCGCAATTGCATGCCGCCCGTGGCGGCATATGGTCAAACTGGTGCACATTATTCGGCCTTGTCGTCGATCACGCCCAGGAATTTCATGATGAACAGGATCTCCCTGTCCACAGCCTCCGATGTGACTCCGATTGTCTGGGCGGAAATCTTCAGCCCCTCCAGCACGAACATGATATGCCGGGCCATGCCCCTGCAGTCCTCGCAGGAGAATTCCCCCTGCTCCACGCCCATGGCGATGAGCCGCTCCATGATCTTCACCCCGGAGTCGAACTGGCGCTTGAGCATGTTTCCCTTCTTCACCGGCTCGCTTTGGAAGTAGAATTCATAGATGGCCTGGGTCAGAGTGTCCTTCCTGCGCAGCAGCTCCTTCTTCTGCTCCCGCAGGAACAGGAACAATATATCCGCCGCCGTGGCGTCCTCCGCGATGCTGTCGGAGAACACGTCGTCCGCCTCCTGGCTCTCCATCTTCATGACCTCCAGGAAAATCTGGCCGGTGTCGTCAAAATACAGATAGAGGCCCCCGCGGCTGATCTCGCAGGCCTCCACGATGTCCTTCATGGTGACCTTCTTGAAGCCCTTCTCCACGAACACCTGCCGGGCTTTCTCCAATATATACTTCCTCTTCTGTACCGATTTCTCTCCCATGCCGCCCCCTCATTGAACTCTTTTCTCTAACGTCCCGCCTTATCCCAATACCGGATGATCTCCCGCATCTTCCGAAGCACCAGCAGGAAGATGTCCTCCTGCACCGCCTCGCCCCAGAGGGTAGCCTTCGTCCTGCCCTCCAGCACATACTTGGAGAGGATTCCCCCCAGAATCTCCCAGTCCTTCAGCTCCGCTCCGGCAATCAGCCGCTTCTCGTCCTCATGGCTTCTGATTCGGTTTCTGGTATATACATAGACGTAATTGCGGTTCATCAGTGGCGAAGCCGCGGCTTCCTTCACGAAATTCATCAAATTGGCGTCATACACCGGGAAACTGATACTGCTCTTGCTCAGTCCGTTCCCCTGATAGTTGCGGCTCACGGCCCGCCCCGCGTTCCGCTCCATCCAGGGCAGGTACTTCAAGAGAGGCTCCACGGCAGCCTTGTACTCTTCCACCATCTGCTGCCGGTACTCCGCGTTTGTCTCCATAGAACGATTCACCTTCTTCTTAATCCTGGTTCTAGAAAAAATGACACATATGTAATTTATTTTATCACATTTTTCTTAAAAGTACAGCAGAAAAAATTTATCAAATTTTATCAAAAAATTGAAAAAAGGGATTGACACATGAGAGCAATTCATGTATGATGATAAGCGAATTCCCCTTTTATAGACGAAAGCACCCGCGAGAAATTGCGAGTGCTTTTGTCTTTTGTCGGCAAAAGCCCCAGTCCACGGCCCTTCCGGCCTGCAGGATGCCCGGAATCGTCACAGGATGTCCTGCCCGGTCTCACAGCGCATCTTCTCCGCAAAGACCTGCGGATCCTTCTCCATCTGCAGCATGGTATCAAAGGAGGCCAGAAGCAGCCTGGGCTGCCTGTACCGGTTCATCTCCTCCGGCCTGTCCATGTACAGCTTGAAATGATCCACCTGCCACACCAATATATCTGCCAGCGTGTATCCCGCCACCTCATATCTACAGAGGAACTGTCCATTGTCATGATAGTAGGCCAGCTCCTGCAAGAGTCCCTCCGACTGCGAAATTCCCTCCCACAGCCGTTCCCCGTATGCCTCGCTCTCGCCTGCCTGCGCCGCCAGCCCCCGCACGAAGTCCCGCAGCGTCCGCAGGGCCAGCTCCAGCCGTTCCCTCTCGTCCATACCCGTCCTCTCCTTCCAATCTCAGAAATAAAAAAAGAACTGTTAACGGTGCTATAAACAACACGCATCAACACTTCCTTTTTCCAGCAGGGGAAGAGAGGATCGAACTCCCATCAACGGTTTTGGAGACCGCCGCACTACCATTGTACTATTCCCCTGTATGCCGTTTTCCACCGACGAAAGCTATTATAACATAGATACCCGCCATTAATCAAGTACATTTTACAAATTTTTCTGCGGATATTTTTCTACGGAAAAGCCCATACCGGGACAAACCCCGGTACAGGCTTTCCGGACAGCGTCATCCCTTCACGGATCCCACCAGCACGCCCTTCACGAAATACTTCTGGAGGAAAGGATACACCACCAGAATGGGCACCGTGGTCACGATGATCGTGGCGTATTTGATGATTTCCTTCAGCAGATAGGCCTCCGCGTCCTGGCCTACATTGTTGGCCAGCAGGGTCTCCATGTCCTCCTGCTTCACCAGGAGCTCTCGCAGGAACATCTGCAGGGGATAGAGGTCCCTTCTCTTCTGTAAATACACCAGCGCCGGATACCACTCGCCCCATTTGCCCACCGCGTAGAACAGGGTGATGGTGGCAAGGGCCGCCTTGGACAGGGGCAGCGTAATCTTCGTCAGCATGGTGAAGTCGTTGGCACCGTCCAGCGCCGCCGACTCGTACAGGCTCTCCGGCACCGACTGGAAGGAGGTCCGCAGCACGATCATATTGTAGACGCTCAGCATCCCCGGCACGATCATGGCCCAGACCGTGTTGGTCAGGTGCAGGCCCTGCACCACCAGGAAGGTAGGAATCATGCCGCCGCCGAAGTACATGGTGAAGATGATGAACAGCATCACGGGCTTCTTCAGCATGAAATTCTTCTTCGCGATCGCGTAGGCGCCAACGATGGTGATGGCCATGCTGCAGGTGGTCCCCACGATTACATAGAATATGGTATTGCGAAATCCCGTCCATATATTGTCGGAGTCGAGCACCGCCTTGTACCCTCGCAGGCTGAAGCCCGCCGGCCTGATCATAAGTCCTGACACCTTCCCCAGCTCTATGGGGTCGCTCAGGGAACAGAACAGCACGTAGAGCAGCGGATAGAGCGTAATCACCATCAGGAACACCATGATGAGATTGTTGACCACCAGGAAAATCTTCTCCCCGGTGCCGATTATCATTCTCTTTTCGTTTTCTTCCTTCAAAATTATACCCCCTTTATTAAAGTCGCTGCGCGACGGCACTAAAGGGAAAGTCCCTTCGGCGCACACCCCATGAGAGGAACTTTCATGAGGAAGTGCGCTCACGAAAGCTCCTCTCGTGCGCCCTCGCGACTTTCCTCATTACCACAGACTTGTCTCGTTGAACTTCCGGCTCAGCCTGTTGGCCGTGGTCACCAGAATCAGGTTGATGACCGAATTGAACAGGCCCACCGCGGTAGAGTAGCTGTAGTTGGCGTCCTCGAAACCTTTTCGGTATACAAAGGTGGAGATGATGTCCGAAGTCTCGTAGGTAAGCGGTGTCTGCAGCAGGAAGGCCTTCTCCCAGCCGATGCTCATCAGACCGCCCATGGCCAGGATGAACATGGTGACAATCGTAGGCCGCATGCCGGGCAGCGTCACATGCCAGATCTGCCGGAACTTGTTGGCCCCGTCGATCCTGGCGGCCTCGTACAGCTCCGGGCTGATGCCGGCGATGGTGGCCAGATAGACGATGGAGCCCCACCCGAAGCCCTGCCAGATGTCGGATATCACATAAATGGCCCGAAAGCAGTTCTTGTCCCCTATCAGGCTTCCGGTATGTCCGGTGAGGGTATTCACTATCTGGGTGATGAAGCCGTCGCTGTTGGTGAATACCAGAATCAGGCTGGCGATGATGACCGTGGTGATGAAGTGGGGCAGATAGGTGATGGTCTGCACCAGCTTCTTGAACCTCATATTGCGGATCTCATTCAGCAGCACCGCGAAGATAATCGGTGCCATGAACCCGAACAGCAGGTTCAGTCCGCTGAGGGCCAGCGTATTCTTCAGCGTCCTGCCGAAGTACATGGAGGACGTGAATTCCTTGAAATATTTCATCCCCACCCAGGGACTCTCCAGAATCCCCAGCCTGGGCTTGTAGTTCTTGAACGCGATGACGATGCCGTACATGGGAGCATAGCTGAAGATGCACAGATACACCACTACCGGCAGGAGCATAATATAGATATATTTGTTGGATCTGAAATCCCTTTTCAGCCTGACCGAGAATTTCTCTTTTCCCGGCCTTCCGTTATTGACCTTCGCAGCTTTCATACACCCCTCCTGTCCTTCCGAAGCGCGCCCGCCGGGCGCACGAACACAAAAGGGCACCTTTCGGTGCCCTTTTTCATCCTGTTACCTTGCGTCGTAACGGTCCATAGCACTCTGCTGAATCGCTATCAGCTCTTCAATGTGGCCCTCGTTCTTCAGGATCTCCCGGAATTCATCGAACTTGTCGATGGGCTCCTGGCCTGTGATGAACTTCATGACCCACTCCTCTACCGCAGTGGACACGTCACTGTTGTAGGTGCTCCTGGTCTCGGACTCTTCGGTGTTGTACATGATGAAGTTGGAGATGGACCCTGACGTACCCTCGGTCTTCCACAGCTCCAGAGCCTCATCCTGGCAGCCCTTGTTGTACTTCTTGGTAAGGATGTAGTTCAGGTCTGTATCCTCATAAGCATGCCACTGCTGAGGGCAGCTTCCCAGGCGTACTTCCTTGCTGGCGTCAGCGCTCAGGGCAGCCTGTACAGGCGCGCCGTCTTCCATGGTGTAGCCTACGCCCTCGATGCCGTTGGCCATCATCAGGTCGATATCCTCCAGATACAGGGCATCCAGCAGGGCGATGCAGGCATCCTTGTTCTCAGCGTCAGCAGTGATGTACTTATAGTCGCCAAGGGATCTGCTGCTGGTCCTTAAGTTCCTGGTGTCCCCTTCGTTCAGGACGGGCATGGGAGCCGCTACCATCACCTTGTCCGGATTCTCCCCCTCGGTGGTCACAAAGTAGGTCACGCCATATGTATACAGATGAATCAGCGTGGAGCCAATCCTGTCGCCCGCCGCCATGGACATGATGGAATCCGTATCCTGGCTGGCGAAGTCGGGATTGATGAAGCCAGCCTCATACCAGGCGTGCATCTGAGTGAGGAAATCCTTGTAGGCATCCTCGTAAGGGCCGAATCCCACGGTGCCGTCCTCCTTGACGAAATAGCTGTTG
>CAOOJO010000216.1 GCA_948496895.1 uncultured Acetatifactor sp.
GGATTGGCGGCGGCTGTATTCTTCTGCCGGGAGTCACCATAGGAGAAAACAGCGTGATAGGGGCTGGAAGCGTCGTAAACCGCCCTATCCCGCCTGATTGTGTTGCGGTAGGGAATCCATGCAGGGTGATACGTTGTTTTGATACAAACGGGGAAAGGTGAAACCATAAGGGCATTGTGGGGGGAGAGAGCTACTATGCTCTGAACTAAACCTGCGTTAAGGATTACCGGGATAGACGCTTTGATGCAGCCATGGTTGCCTGACCAAAGCCCGCCCCGTCCGGCAGTCCGCCGGACAGGGAACGGCAAAATTTCTCATATGAGCAAAGCTGCGGGGAATGAAACCCTCTGCCGCAAAGTCAATGGCTCCATTAAACCGGATTCTGTGATAGCATACCTAACCAAAAGCGCCACAGGTTAAATATAAGCCGAGATGTCCGTCACGAACGCATAGGGCTCCGCCCACATCTTCACCAGGGCCGCCGCCAATAGCGCTCGGGCGTCAATCAGGTACGCGTTGGCCGAAAGGAGCTTCCCTTTCCGGATGTCCGGATCCTCCAATATGTCTTCGATGCGCTGGAATTCAGAGCCCCAGCCGTAGTTGTCATTCGCCACGTACTGCCTGGCCTGGCCGTTTACCGTAAACGCCGTGGACTGGGTCTGGCGGATGTAGGGCGGCCTTACGATTGTCTCGATTCCGTGCATGAATGTACAGGAATGCAGGATGTCCCCGATGAAGAGCAGCTTTCCCTTGTAGAGCGGCAGCAGCATGAATGGAGAATGGGGGCCTACGCCCACATCGTCCATGGAATGGCCCACCGTCAGCCTGTGGGCCATCTTCCCTTTGGCGCACACGGAATGGGTGGGATGGACGCTGCGCTCCACGCCGGGCCTGTGCAGGAACACCCTGGGCAACAGCCCGATGCAGGGCTCCGTGGCGGCGCTGTCGAACACAGGCTGCTCGGCCGTCACATTCTCATAGGTCAGCGCGGGTATCAGCAGAGTGCCCTCCTCCCCTAAGACCTCCTCCAGAATATCGATGATTTCTTCCGGGGTGCATACGGTCTCCAGGGCTTTCATGGAAGAGTGCACCAGCACCACATCCCCGGGATTTACCCCCAGCTCCAACAGGTCGCTTTTGAATCTTTCTTTGTCTGTCATCTCGATTCCCTCCTTGTCTGCCTCATGCAGGGGCAGTCATCCTGTACTTTCAGTTCGGCAGCGCGAGTCTGCATCTCCACGCTCTGTCCTATGCGTAGACTATTCTCTGGGCTGTATGGGCAGGAGCAAATCCACGCTCCCGTCGATTCCGTTCCGGGGCCAGCCCGCACAGGCCGAATACACCCAGTTCAGATGCTCCTCCAGGCAGCCCTCCGGATTGTCCGACTCCTCACCACAGCGGCGCGCCTGATACCTGCCATTGCCCTTCGCCCAGGCTTTCAGGAATTCCCATTCCTGGAAATCAGGAAACCGTATGGCATAGGCCGCGTAAAGCCCTCCCGGGAAACGCTTCTTCACAAGCGGCGCAGGTACCTCCATGTCGTCCGGTATGGTCACCCAGTTCTCATACCCGTAGCCGTCTTCTTCTCCCGCCCTGCCAGGCGGATTGAATCCGAACAGGCGGGCATCCGGCTTTTTCTCATAAAGCCCCTCTCCGCGGATGAAAGCATCCATGACGCTTCCCACCTTCTCCTCCGGATTCTCCCCGAAATACCGGAAAGAGGCCACCGCACATGGCGGCAACAGTACGATCCGAATCTGTCTTTCCTTCTCCCATGCCGGGCAAAGGACGCTTCCGTTCAGCTGGTACCTCTCCAAAGGAGGCAGCCCTACCATCCCCTCTATCTCGCTTTCCCAAGCGCGGCTTATGGAAGGCTTGTCTGTCATCATCAATTCCTTCAGCCGCCTCAGAGCCGCCTGAATCGTTCCCATGGAAGCCAGATTCCTCTCCATATCCGCTATCTGCTCTTGCACCATGCCCACAGCCTCCCGAGCGCTCCCATCCATGATGACCTGGATTTTCTTCAGGGGCATCTGGAGCCTGCGCAGCAGAACAATCTGCCGAATCCTCCTGACCGCCTCCTCATCGTATACCCGGTAGGCGTAGTCCTCCCTGTGGCTGCTCCTCACCAGGCCCTCTTTTTCATAGTACCGCAACATCCTCGCGGAAACCCCCAGCATCTCGCTCACCTGGCCAATCGTCATCAAAGCCATCCGGCTACCTCCCTGTATTTAAAGTATAAAGTACGACATCGTGTCCATGTCAAGCCGCGAAATCATATCCTCGCAATCCCTTCCACCCGTCAAGCCCCTGGTCAACATCGTATCATAATTTTGTCCACTGCGCATCCATGTTTCCATACCATAGTCCCTTTCAGTTCATATTATCGATTATTTCAAGACCAATATTCGTTCTATTTGCTTCTTGACAATTCCCCCTTATAGCCTTATAATGATTGAAAATCAATACAGCAAACCGTTGAAGCGGAGATAACGGCAATCATGCCCTCACAGAGAGCCTGTGGCGCTGAGAAGCAGGTGGGAGACAAGTTGTCAAATGGGCCGCTGAGGGCGCAGTCAAATGTGGCTTCCACAGAGTATTCTGCGACGTTGGGGCAGACGTCATATGCCGGGGGTATGCAGGTATCCCGCTAAGGGCACGGGTCAGGCCGTGAAGCAAGGTGGCACCGCGGATAAACGTACTATCTTCGTACAGTATTCGTCCTTGACAGAGCATCATCTTCTGTCGGGGCGTTTTTTGTTTTACAGGCTCCTCAGGCAGAGGGAAGATCCGCGCCGGACAGGTTCCGTCGCCGGAAAAGGACAGCGCATTTCACCCGAAAGGAGGCAGCATATGACATCGACGAAGCCCACAAAGCGATGGCGTAGCCATGGACACCGCCCAGAAAGGATTTCCGCGAGGCCCTGAGGGAAGCGGCAACCGCCGGGGACGGAAAGCTCACATATGCCACAGCAAAAAAACATTCACGGAAAAGCGAGACCGGAAAGACCGGCTTAAAACAAAGCAGAATATGGAGGAACCGATAATGCAGAACGAAAAAATCCCTTACAAAATCTATCTAAGCGAGAACGAGATGCCGAAAGCATGGTACAACCTGCGGGCCGATATGAAGCAAAAGCCCGCGCCCCTCTTGAACCCCGGCACCCAGCAGCCCATGACGGCCGAAGAGCTCTCCGGCGTCTTCTGCGAGGAGCTGGTAAAGCAGGAGCTGGACGACACCACCGCCTTTTTCCAGATTCCCGAGGAGATCCGGAGCTTCTACAAGATGTACCGCCCCTCTCCCCTGGTCCGGGCCTACTGCCTGGAGGAGAAGCTGGACACCCCAGCCAAGATCTACTACAAGTTCGAGGGCAACAACACCAGCGGCAGCCACAAATTAAACTCCGCCATCGCCCAGGCCTATTACGCCAAGAAGCAGGGCCTGAAAGGCGTCACCACGGAGACCGGAGCCGGACAGTGGGGCACGGCCCTGTCCATGGCCTGCGCCTACCTAGGGCTGGACTGCAAGGTCTACATGGTGAAATGCTCCTATGAGCAGAAGCCCTTCCGCCGGGAGGTCATGCGCACCTACGGTGCCTCCGTGACCCCCTCTCCCTCCATGGACACCCAGGTGGGGCGGAAGATTCTGGCGGAGCATCCCGGCACCACGGGGAGCCTGGGCTGCGCCATCTCCGAAGCCGTGGAGACGGCAGTGGGCAGCGAGGGCTACCGCTACGTGCTGGGCAGCGTGCTGAACCAGGTGATGCTGCACCAGTCGGTGATCGGCCTGGAGGCCAAGGCAGCCCTTGACAAATACGGCGTGAAGCCGGACATGATCATCGGCTGCGCCGGCGGCGGCTCCAACCTGGGCGGCCTCATCGCCCCCTTCATGGGCCAGAAGCTCCGGGGAGAGGCGGACTACCGCTTCATCGCCGTGGAGCCCGCCTCCTGCCCTAGCTTCACCAGGGGCGTGTACGCCTACGATTTCTGCGACACCGGCATGGTCTGCCCTCTGGCCAAAATGTACACCTTAGGCAGCGGCTTCATCCCCTCCGCCAACCACGCGGGAGGGCTTCGCTATCACGGCATGAGCTCCACCCTGTCGGAGCTCTACCATCAGGGGCTCATGGAGGCCACCAGCGTGAAGCAGACGGAAGTCTTCGAGGCCGCGGAATACTTCGCCAGGGTGGAGGGCATCCTGCCCGCTCCCGAGAGCTCCCACGCCATCCGGGTGGCCATCGATGAGGCCATGAAGTGCAAGGAGACCGGCGAAGAGAAGACCATCCTCTTTGGCCTCACCGGCACGGGCTACTTCGACATGGTGGCCTACGAGAAGTTCCACGACGGCCAGATGGAGGACTATATCCCCACGGACGCCGAGCTGGAGCAGTATCGCAACACGCTTCCCAAGATAGGCTGATTGCTGGCATGTCTGCGTATCGAGCAGGGGAATGCCCTTCTCCACTACTTGCCGCGCGGCCCGCAGCTGCGCCAGCAGCAGACTTCCCATTGTAGGCCTGCGCATTATAAAATTCCCCTCGCAAAACTGCGGGAAGCTCCCTGAGAGATCAAAAGGAGCCTGGCCATCCACTTTGACCGGGCTCCTCTTAAATTTACCGGAAAACTACAGATCAAAAAAACTAAGCTGCTTATATTCGTCTTCTGCTCCCTTTTCCTTTTCGTTCCTTCCGCCCTTCCGCTCCTGCACCGCATTCGCCTTTCCGCTTTTTTGCTTTTCGTTCCCTCTGCCCTTCCGCTCCTGCGCTGCATTCGCCTTTCCGCCTTTTGGCTTGGCATCCTTCTCCCTGACAGGCTCTTTTCCGCCAGTATTCCCTCTCCGTACCGCAAGAGGCATGGAGGAGCACAGTTCGCCGATCAATCCCTCCGCCTTTTTCGTTACCCTGCTGCCCGTACCCCGGAGCATCTCCTTATAGGCTGCCAGAACCTCCTCCTTTTCCAGGATGCCCGAGGCCGCCAGGGCAGGAACCTGTCTCTCCAGCCTTTCAGCCGTCTGCCAGTCGATGAAAAGATTGAAATGGATATACTCATTCCAGTCCCTCATGGCCCTCTGGAAGTCGCCAGGCTCCTCATCGCAAATCTGCTCCAGCCCAGGATACGCAAACGCCGCATTCTCTGGTTTCCCCCGCTCCTCCAGAATCCTCTGCGTCATTTCCGGATCATATCGGCTCATGTATTCGGTCTCCTGAAAGCGCACACTGTGGAAGTCTCCGAAATAATGGAGCCTGCTGTACAGGAGAAGTGTAAAATCGTTATATGTTATTTTCTTTTTCAAATATTCCTTGACCTCGGCATAGAGGACCTCCATCTCCACCACACCGCAGTATTCGAGAAAGGCCTCCGCAGCTTCCACGATTTTATCATATTTCCTGCCTGACTTCATTTTCGGAGCATACACTTCTCTTATAGCCTCCGGTACCAGAACCGTATCC
>CAOOJO010000217.1 GCA_948496895.1 uncultured Acetatifactor sp.
GCCGCATCATCAAGGAGAAGACGGCAGGGCTGGAGGCCGAGATCACCGTGGACACCTCCAGCATGGACATGAGCGCCATGGGCGGAAGCGGCATCGTGGTGCAGGTGCGGGGGCGCGACCTGGATACCCTGCGGCGCATCGCCGAGGAGGTGGCCGCCATCGTGGAGAGCGTGGAGGGCACGGCCGAGGTCAACGACGGGCTGGAGGACGCGGACGAGGAGCTGCGCATCACCGTCAACCGGGGAGAGGCGGTGCACTATGGCCTTACCGTGGCACAGGTGTACCAGCAGCTCTATGTCAGGCTGGCGGAGGCCAGCAGCGCCACCACTCTGGTGGCCGACGAGAAGGACTACAGCGTGTACGTCATGAGCGGCAGCGACATCGAGCTGACCAGGGAGCTGGTGAAGAAGCTGGAGATCGACGGCACAGGCGAGGAGGGGGAGAGCGTGAAGGTGCCTCTGTCCGACATCGCTTCCTTTGAGATGACGGAGGCCCTCTCCTCCATCAGCCGGGCGGACCAGACCAGGTACATCTCCGTCTCCGCGGCCATCGCCGAGGGCTACAACGTGGGCCTGGTGGCCGGGGACGTGGAGGAGAAGCTGGCGGACTATGAGATGCCCGCGGGCTATCAGCTGGTGTTCTCCGGGGAGAACGAGACCATCCAGGACGCCATGGAGCAGATGGTGCTGATGCTGGTATTGGCTATCGTGTTCATGTATCTGATCATGGTGGCCCAGTTCCAGTCGCTGCTGTCGCCCTTCATCATCCTGTTCACCATCCCTCTGGCCTTTACGGGGGGCTTCCTGGGGCTGTATGTCAGCGGCAGCGAGGTCAGCGTCATCGCCATGATCGGCTTCGTCATGCTGGCCGGGGTCATCGTGAACAACGGCATCGTCATCATCGACTATATGAACCAGCTGCGGGAGGGCGGGATGGAGAAGCGGGAGGCGATTCTCACCGCGGGCCGCACCAGGCTGCGCCCGGTGCTGATGACCGCCCTGACCACCATATTGGCCCTGTCCACCATGGTATTCAGCAAGGACATGGGCTCCGAGATGGCCAGGCCCATGGCCGTGGTCACCATCGGCGGGCTGACCTACGGCACTTTGCTGACGCTGGTGGTCATCCCCTGTATCTATGACGTGTTCATCCGGGACAGGAGACGGAGGAACGGTGAATTGACGGAGAAGGATTAACGGTTCTGCGTGAAAAGAAGTCGGGCGGCGGCCAGGGGACACAGGAAGTGCACCGGGCTGCCGCCTGCTTTGCCGGTATGGCCGGGAAAAGAAGCCCAAATAGAAGGTATGACCGGGGGAAAGGAGAGAGCGGAAGCATGGGAAGGATTACGGGACTGGAGGAAATCGGGCATGTGCCGCCGAAGGTGCGGCAGATGTATGAGGCGGTGATACAGCTGCTGGAGGAGGGGATGGACATGGAAGACATCCGCGTCTCCACCATCACGGAGCGGGCCGGGATCGGCAAGGGGACGGCCTATGAATACTTCGACACGAAGGATGAAATCGTGGCCTGCGCCGTGGTGAGCCAGATTCGGTGGATGTTCGGCTGGCTGGAGGAGCAGCTGGAGGCAAAGGCGGACTTTGGAGAACAGCTGGATTTCCTGCTGGACATGGTGGAGAAAAAGGGGCACTGCAGCCACGGCTTCCTGCGGTTCGTCCATGCCATGACCAGCAACTCCGAGTTCAACCGGATGATTCGGGAGAAGATGAACGCGGAGGAGTTCGCGCCGTACCGTCCGGTGAACGTGTTCGGTCGGATCCTGCGGCAGGGGGTGGAGCGGGGGGCGATCCGCAGGGACCTGCCCATCGAATACATGATACACTGCGTCTTTTCCCACCTGCTGTCCTATATGATGGAAATCGCCACAAAGGACTGCTTCCGAATGGACGCCCAGTCTCTGCGGCCCTTTGTGTACCAGGGAATCATGGGGGAGCTTTGTGTGGGGATAGGCACCTAAAAATGGAAGTTTACGAATGCTTCCCGCCTTTTTTAGATTTAAATTAGAAAGTAGACACAGTTTGAACACATTTCCCCTGTAATATGTATATCAGATAGTTGATGAACTCACTATCTCCCCCCTCATAAGAAATAGTAAAAGAGTCTCGGTGGAAGCCGGGGCTCTTTTACATTGGAGCCGGAAGCTGCAGACAGAGGAATGCATGCTTAGGGCCAGGGACCGGAAGTTTAGGAATGCTTTTCAGGTTTTTTAGATTTAAATTAGAATATGGACACACTAAGGACACAATTCCCCTGTAATATGTATATCAGATAGTTGATGAACTCACTATCTCCCCCCTCATAAGAAATAGTAAAAGGGTCTCGGTGCAAGCCGGGGCCCTTTTACATTGCATAAAAGGGGAGGCAAAAAAAGCTTGCATTAATGCCCGGCATATACTAAAATAAGCTAAAGCAGATTTTCTAAGAAATCGATTCTGAAAGTCAAGAACGCAATTCATGGAGATCGGAAAATCCCTGCTGTCAATTTCGAGACGCAAGACACGGATGGAGGAGACGAAAAGGTATGCCAGATTTTCATTTCATGAAAAAGGAACCAATCTATGAGGGCTGGTCTGATGACCGGAAATACTGCGCCACCGCGGAGCCGGAGGAAGGATGTGCCCAGGGAGCGAAATACTTCCTCCGCATCTCCCCCATGTCCCAGTATGACAGGAAGCAGGCTGAATTCCGGATGATGGAGAAGGCGGCGGCCCTGGGCATCCCCATGTGCAGGCCCCTGGCTTTCGGGGTCTGTGAGGAGGGCGTCTATTCGGTTCAGAGCTGGATCGAGGGGATTGGGGCGGAGGAAGCGGTGCCGACCCTGCCGGACAGCAGACAGTACGCCTACGGACTGGAGGCCGGGCGCATCCTTCGCAGGCTCCATGCCATCCCCCTGCCGGAGAAGCGGGGAGAGGGGCCTGCCCCGGAGGACTGGGAGACGCGTTTCAGCCGGAAGATGGACGCGAAGATCCAGAAATACAGGGAATGCCCCATACATTATCCCGGGGGAGAGGCTTTCATCCGGTATATCGGGGAAAACCGCCATCTGCTGAAGGGCAGGCCCCAGACCTGTCAGCACGGGGATTACCACATCGGGAACATGATGCTGGACGAAAGCGGACAGCTTTATGTAATCGATTTCAACCGGTTCGACATCGGGGATCCCTGGGAGGAGTTCAACCGCATCGTATGGTGCGCCCAGGCCTCTCCGCTCTTCGCGTCCGGCATGGTGAACGGGTACTTTGAGGGCCATGTCCCGGAGGAATTCTGGCGGCTCCTGGCCCTCTACATCTCCAGCAATACCCTGTCCTCCATATACTGGGCCGTTCCCTTCGGGCAGAAGGAGATAGACACCATGCTCAGCCAGGCGGCGGAGGTGCTCCGGTGGTATGACGGCATGCGCAGCGTCGTGCCGTCCTGGTATTTCCAGGGGTATCATCTGCAATACATAGACGGGATACCGTACAAGCTGAAAAGCCCCTTCGACTTTTCCTTCCTCCGCAAATACGGCAGGGTGTTTCAGGTATACGATGACCAGGACTCCGGCAATATCTGCTTCGGGACCGAGAGGGATGGGGAGCGCTATTTCGTGAAGTTCGCCGGGGCTCCCACGGACAGGGGCACGGGCACGGCCAGAGAGGCTGTGGAGCGGCTGCGGCAGGCCTGGCCTGTCTATAGGGACCTGCGGCATGGGAACCTGATCGAGCTGTTGGAGGCGGAAGAGATCGGAGGCGGGTTCGCGCTGGTGTTCCGCTGGGCCCCGGGGGACTGCATGGGCAGAATGTACCAGGCGGCCCACCGGAGGTTCATGGCGCTTCCCGCGGAGAACCGGCTGCAGGTGTTCGGAGACATCCTGGGCTTCCTGGAACATACGGCTTCCAGGGGATACGTGGCCATCGATTTCTACGATGGCAGCATCCTGTATGACTTTGATAAGGGAAAGACCACTGTCTGTGACATAGACTTTTTCCGGAGACAGCCCTGTGTCAATGACATGGGGCGGATGTGGGGGAGCTCCAGGTTCCAGGCCCCGGAGGAATACCGGCTGGGGGCGGCGATCGACGAGGTGACCAATGTCTATACCGCGGGGGCGTTGGCTTTTGCGCTGTTTGGCGGATATGGGCGCACCCCGGAGAGCTGGGAGCTGGGGGAGGGGCTTTTCGCCGTGGCCGCGAAAGCGGTGGAGGCGGACAGGAGCCTGCGCCAGCACTCTATCCGGCAGTTCAGGGAAGAATGGGACAGTGCGCTTTTGGAAAAACAGAAAGGAGAAGACACAAATGAAGACAAAGTGCGGATTGGATTGCAGTGAATGCGGAAGCAAGGAATGCGGCGGATGCACGGAGACGGATGGGCGTCCCTTCGGGGGAAGCTGCATGCTGGCGCTGTGCTGCGATGAAAAGGGGTGCGAGAACTGCGGCAGAGCCTTTGAGGCGCCCTGCAGGCTGAAGGAGGAGCTGATTGCGGAGTTCAATGCCCTGGGGATCGAAGACATGGAGGAAATCACCGACCTTTATGCATTGAACGGGGCTTTCGTCAATCTGGCCTATACGCTTCCGGGCGGCCAGGAGATACGGTTCTGGGACGATGGCAGGGTATACCTGGGGAACCAGGTCCACAAGAAGGGGAGCGACAGATGCTACGGGCTCACGGCGGACGAGAGCTACCTGCTGGTATGCGAGTACGGCGAGGGCGGCTCGGACGCCGAGATCGTGGTATACAGGAGGCGGAAAAAGGGCTGAATAAGGTTCTCGGGCCCGGAGGAAGAGTGGCTGCCGCGTCAGGGAGATCTGTTTTCCTGATGCGGCAGCCATATCCGGTCAAAGGGGGCTACGGCCTCACAGGGCAGAAGTCGAAGCCCTTGTCCAGCTCCTGGGACAGCCGCACCAAAAATGTGCTGAGCAGCCGGACGCAGTCCTCGATGTCCTTCCAGCTGCCTACCTCCACGGAGCTGTGCATGTACCGCAGGGGAATGGAGACCAGCGCCATGGGGATGCCATCATCGTTCACCGTGTCGCCGTCCGTGCCTGTGCGTCCTCCGGCGACCTCCCACTGTACCTTCATGTCCAGCTCCTGGGCCACCTGCTTCAGCAGGGCGTTCATGGGCTTGTTCACCGAAGATCCCATGCACAGGACCGGCCCGCCGCCCAGCTTCACCTCTCCGGTGTCGCCCGGATTGGTGCCGGGGGCATCGCTGGCCCAGGTCACGTCCACGGCTATGCAGCAGTGAGGCTTTAAGCGCGCGGCGGCATGGCGGGCGCCCCGGCCCGTGGTCTCCTCCCCTGTGGTGGTGGCGGCGTAGATGCCGGCGGAAGCCCCCTGGGCGGCGGCTTCCCTGGCGGCCTCCAGCACCACGAAGGCTCCGGTGCGGTCGTCCAGGGCACGGCAGGTGAAGCAGTCGTTCATCAGCTCCCTGACGGGCACGT
>CAOOJO010000218.1 GCA_948496895.1 uncultured Acetatifactor sp.
CCACCTACATCGGCATGAGCACCCCGGGAACCAGGGAGAATTCCGAACTGGAGGCGGGCACGGAGGTAGTGCAGATCGACCTGTGCCCCACCTGGATGACTACGAACGTGTATACAGGCGTGCTGTTCTTCATCCCCACCAATGCGGCCAACCCTGAGAAGGCCATGGAGGTGCTGAACCTTCTGTTCACCGACGGCGACTTCTCCAATGTGCTGGCAAACGGCGTGGAGGGAGAGGACTATACCGTGACGGATGCGGAGAACGGCGTGATCGAATTCAACGGCAGCGCCGAGAAGAAGTACAGCAATATGTTCGGCGTATGGGGCGACGGCTCCCAGTGGTACATCAGCCCGCCCTCCACGCCCGATATCTATCAGAAGCGCGCAGACTACCTGAAAGAGACGGTTGCCCACACCTCAAAGGTATACGGCTATAAGTTCGATGCCAGCAGCGTGGAGACGGAGCAGTCCACCGTGAAGAACGTCATCGCCAAGTACCTGACCCAGCTGGAGTACGGCACCGTGGACGTGGACACCGTGCTTCCCGAGTTCCTGAAGGACCTGGAGAACGCGGGCATGAACAAGATCATCGAGGAGAACCAGAGGCAGCTGGACGAGTGGCTGGCCGGGCAATAAGGGCCGGCATCCGGGGCTTCCGGAGAGGCAGGAGCCGGATCGGTACGGAAACGGCTCCACAAGGACAAAAACAGAAACGGGATGTGTGAAGCGTCCCTGCGTAAGAGAGGGCGTCCCCGGCAGAACCGGGGGTGTCCCTTTTTCTCTTATCATGAAAGGCAGAGGAGAGAATCTATGGAGAAGGGTTTGCGTGTGGAATTGACAGGCTGCGACGGGAGGCACAGTCCCCTGGGGATCTCGACAAAGGGATGCGTGCTGAGCTGGAACATCGCAGGTGAGGGGGCGGATGTGCTGCAGAGGGAGTGCCGGATCCAGGTGGCTGAGGAGGCGGGCTTCCGGGAGCCTGTCTATGACCAAGGCATCGTCACCGGGGACACCCGCTGGCATCTGGAGACGGAATTGGAGGAGAAGACAGGCTACTTCTGGCGGGTGTCGGCCTGTGTGGAGGAAGGGGGCCGGGGAAGGAGATGGCTGGACTGGAGCCCTCCGGCATGGTTCGAGACAGGGCTTGCGGGGGAGGGCTCCTGGAAAGGGAAGTGGATCGAGGCGGACGAGGGCTTCTACCATGCGGCGGAGGAGACCGCGCAGGGGCTCTGGGGCAAGGCGGATTCCCAGCGAGGAATGCTGCGCTGCCCTTATCTGAAAAAGGTATGGAAGCTGCCGGAGGCACCCGAAAAGGCCAGGGTGTACGTCACGGCGCATGGATTTTACCGCCTGAGCATAAATGGGGAAAGGGTGGGAGACTTGGCCTTGGCACCGGATTTTACCGCCTATGACAAGATGGTTTATTATCAGACCTTCGACCTGACCCCTCTGCTCCATGCCGGGGAGAACCAGGTGGAGGCCATACTGGCGGACGGATGGTATGCGGGGCATGCCCAGGGGATACCGGGCAGGAACCATCTGTATGGGGAGCGCCCGGCACTGCTTCTGCAGGCGGAGGCCGTGATGGCGGACGGCAGCAGGGAAATCCTGGTCAGCGACAGGGAGTTCGGCGCGTTTACGGGGCCTCTGCTGTACGCGGATCTGTTCATGGGAGAGCGTCTGGACATGCGCCAGATTCCGGTAGAATACGGGACGGTGGAAAAGGAGTATTCCAGGGATATCCTGGCGCCCCAGAAGTATGGGGGGATCGGGGAGAAAAGGACTATGGCGGCCTTTGGCGGCAGAGGGGAGGGAAAAGGAGTCCATTGTCCGATGGAGGATGTCCTTGCGCCTGCGGAGGTCTGGGAATGGAGGCCGGGGATATGGATGGTGGATTTCGGACAGGTCCTGGCAGGATATGAGCGGATCCGCTTTCAGGGCGAAGGGGGGAATGAGATCAAAATAGAGCACAGCGAGGCGCTGGATCCGCACACAGGCGATTTGGCCATGATCACCCAGAGGTTTCCCCATCATGACCAGACTGACTATGTATTCGTGACGGAGGAGGATTTCGTCTATGAACCCTGGTTTTCCTTCCAGGGCTTCCGGTATCTGAAGATCAGCGGACTTAAAGGAAGGTTGGAGGCCTGGCAGTGCGGCTGCGCGGTGCTGGAGACCCGGATGGACGACACATGCGCCTTCCGCTGCAGCCATGCGGGAATCAACCGGCTGGTGGCGAACGCCTACTGGAGCCAGTGCGGCAATATGATCTCCATCCCCACGGACTGCCCTCAGAGGGAGCGGGGCGGCTTCACCGGGGATGCCCAGATCTTCGCCACCACGGCGGCCTGGAACCAGGATGTGTACGGCTTTTTCCGCAGGTGGCTGGAGCAGTGCCGCCTGGAGCAGCTCCGGCGAGGGCAGATTCCCATCGTGGTGCCCTATACGGAGGCCTATCGGAACTCGGAGCCCAACCCGGGCTGGACTTCCGCGGGCTGGGGGGATGCCATCATCTTTGTGCCGTTCGATCTGTATCGCTCTTACGGAGACAGGACGGTCCTGCGGGAGAACTATGCGGCTATGGAAAGGTGGATGGACTATGTGACGGCCTGCGCGGAGGACAGCATGCCGGAGCGGTATTATATGGATTACAGCAAGCGGCGGTATATGCGGTATCTATGGAATACCGGATACCACTGGGGAGACTGGCTGATGCCCGGCTGCTCCGACGAGGAGGGCGTGGCCTGCAGCAAGGAGATCACCGCGTCGCTGTTCTATTACCGCCAGGCCCGTTGCATGGAGGAGATCAGCCGGATCCTGGAGGAGGAAGGCCGGCTGGAGGAGGGCCGCGATGCCGAGGGCCGGATGGCAGGGCGCAGCGCCTATTACGGGAGCCTTGCGGAGAAGATAAAGGAGGCCTTCCATGGGGTATATATCACGGAAGAGGGCAGGCTGACCAGAGAGCTGCAGGGCCTGTACGTGATGGCCATCGCCTTCGGCATGGTGGAGGGAGAGCTGCGGGAGAGCTTCGCGGCGCGGCTTGACGGGCTGGTCAGGGAAGCGGGCTGCCATCTGGGCACGGGCTTCCTGTCCACGCCGTTCCTGCTGGATGTCCTGTGGGATACCGGTTACCGGGATACCGCGTACAAGGTGCTGTATCAGGACAGCTTTCCATCCTGGATGTATGAGGTGAAGCAGGGGGCCACCACCATCTGGGAACACTGGGATGAGATAAGGGAGGACGGGAGCTTCGCAGGGGGCAGCTTCAACCATTACGCCTTTGGCTGCATCGCGGATTTCATCTACCGCCGGATTGCGGGGGTGAAGCCCCTGACGCCGGGATTTGGGGAGGCGCTGGTCCGGCCGGAGGCGGCGGAGGGGATATCCTTTGCGGCGATTTCGCACCGCACCATGTATGGGTGGCTTAAAGTCAGATGGGAAAAGGCGGAAGGCGGGATGCGCTTCCACATCGAGGTTCCCCATGGGATGCGGGTAAGGCTGGGGAAGGACGAGGATGCAAAATGGCTGGGGAGCGGCATCCACGACCTGACCTGAAAACGATGTGGTCTGCTTTTTGCGGCTTCAATTCCCTGCGGCGTTGGCTGTGGGGAATTTTTTCCAGATGTTTGCCAAGCGCAGGGGAACATGCTATACTGGAGCTGTGGTAGATGTCCGGCCCCAACTGCGGCCATTGACCAGGATGCAAGGGAAAAATCGCGATGACCAAGGAGGATGCAGAGGATGAGCAGAAAGTGGAAGAAGTTCGGGGAGCTGACGGGGAAATGCTACATGAGCCTGGCAGGGCTGGAGAAGAGCCTTAACTGCTGGGACGAGGCGTTTGAGGCCCTGAAGGAGGCGGTGGCTGCGGAGAGGAAGGAAGAGCCGGAATACGCGGCGGAGCTGTATGAGCTGGACGAGGAGACGGATTACGAATATGACGTGCAGGGATGGCTGGAGGATTACCTGGACGATCTGGACATGCGGGAGAGCAAGGAGAAGCTGCTGGAGGTATGCGACGAGCTGATCGGGCTCTTTCGCTGGGAGGAGGAGAGGCCGTCGGACATCAGGTTCCTGAAGGCCTCGGCATTGAGGGATTTGGGCAGGGCGGAAGAGGCGGTGGCATTCTGCGAAAAATGGCTGGCCCAGGAGCCGGACGATCATGTGGCGGTGGCAGCGGGGATTTACGCATTCCTTGAGATCCGGAATATGGAGGCGGCGGAAGGGCTGATACGGCAGCATATCCACGAGGACACGAAATGCACGGATGAGAACGACATCCTGTTTACGGCGGCAGCCATCTATTATAAGGCGGCGGGAAAGAAGGAGGAAGAGGAGCGCGTCCAGAAGGAGCTGGATGCGTATGAGGAAGAGCTGGAAGCGCTTTTTGACGGATTCGATGGAGAGGACGACGAGATGGAGTTCTTCTAGGAGCAGGCTGGTGGAGGGGAAGATGGCCCTGCTCATCTCCCATCGGCTGTCTGGCTGCCGATGGGAGGAGCAGAGGCGGTGTTATAGGTAGGACACCCCCGTAAACACCAGGACAATGGCTCCCACGGCGATGAAGCACAGGGAAATCCCCGCCCTTTTCTTAAGGGAGGCCATAGCGGCCCTGTCGCTTTCGCCAAGCTCGATGGGATATTTCTTCCGCCCGATCAGGTACAGGAAGAGCCCGCTGCTGTTGCCGCCGCTTATGGAGAAGAACCCCCAGAATTTCGGGTGGCTCAATCCCCGGCAGCGGGCATCCAGCTCCGTCAGCCGATAGACCTGGTACGTCAGGGAGAAGGCGCCCAGAAGAATCACGAATACCATCACGATCATAATGACAACCATAAAAACTCCTTTCCGGCCTCAAGGCCTAAAACTTCTTGATAAGCTGATAGAACAGCACACAGCTTCCCAGGATGCCCAGGGAAGCGCTGGCCGCGATTAGGTAGGGATTGCGGGTGATGAATCCGTTGAAGAGGATGAACAGAATCAACAGGACGATGTTCATCCCCGCCGCCAGGATCAGCTTCCGGTTGCTGCTTACCACGTCGGTGCTCTCAGTTAGATGTTCGATCATTTTCCGGTCTCCTTTCAGCAAGTCGTCGAGGCTGATGCCATAGAGGTCGCTCAGGCTGATGACGCTGACGATGTCCGGGTAGGATTTTTCGTTCTCCCAATTGGATATGGTCTGGCGGGATACGCCGATGGCCTCCGCCACATGCTCCTGGGTGAGCTTCGCGGTGAGCCTGGCCTGCTTCAGCTTCATTCCGATGTCCATAGTCATGGCCTCCTGTTTTTGTCGCTATGTTCCGTTGGTACCCTTGCAAGTAGGACTACATTTGTGTAATAAATATGCATGCCTGGAATGCGGTCCGATACGGCTGGAACATGGTCTTATTATGCTGTGCCGGAGCCTGGCTGTCTATCAAAAGTCTTTTC
>CAOOJO010000219.1 GCA_948496895.1 uncultured Acetatifactor sp.
TATTGGCGCCGCAGCTGTTCAGGAAGTTCGCCACATCCACCACATGGGGTTCCTTGGCGCAGTTCTCAATGATGGTCATGCCCTCCGCCAGGGTGGCCGCCATCATTACATTAATCGTAGCCCCCACGCTGACCTTGTCCATGTAGATATGGCTGCCCCGCAGCCGCGCGGCTTTTGCCTTGATCAGCCCATGCTCGATGATCACCTCCGCGCCCAGGGCACGGAATCCCTTGATGTGCTGATCCACCGCCCGGCTGCCGATATCGCAGCCTCCGGGCAGGACTACCTCCGCCTGTCTGTACTTTCCCAGGAATGCCCCCAGGAGGTAATAGGAGCCCCTGATTTTCTTGCATCCCTCATGCTCCACAGTGAGATTGTGGATATTCCCCGCATTGATCAGAACCCTGTGCCGGTTGACGCGCTTCACCATCACCCCAGTGCTTGCCATCGCCTCCAGCATCACGTCCATGTCGCGCACATCCGGAATATTATCTATATACACAGTCTCGTCCGTCATGGCGGCTGCCGCGAAGATAGGAAGCGCCGCGTTTTTCGCGCCCGCTATCTCCACATCGCCTACCAGCGGATTCCCGCCTTTTACCACATATTGTTCCATATGATTTTCCTCTGCTCAGGGTCAAGTATTTATCAGGCCGTCTGGCATACCTGACATGGCCTTTTTTGCACAAAGCCTATCTTACCACATTTTCCCGCATTTGTAAACCGAACATATATTCCGCGTCATCTGTTCAGATAATCCAGAGGATTCACCTGCGTGCCGTTTATCAATATCTCAAAATGCAGATGGGGGCCTGTGCTGATACCGGTGCTTCCGCTGAGGGCGATCCGGTCTCCCTGCTTTACGGTCTGTCCCGCGCTGACCAGAACCTTGCTCAGATGGCCGTACCGGGTCTGCCTGCCGTCCTCATGGTTGATATAGACCACATATCCGTAGCCGCTTCCCCAGCCGGCCTTTGCCACCGTGCCGCCGCAGGAGGCATAGACAGGCGTTCCGGTGGGCGTAGCCCAGTCGATTCCCTTGTGGTAGGAGCTTGCCCCTCTGGTAGGCGCGGACCTTCTGCCAAAGCCGGAGGTCTGGACGCCACCGGAAATAGGCCTGATATAGGTAGGAGGTATCTTCGTCCCCCGTTCCACGATTTTGGGCACAGCCTCCATGACGATCTCTTCTTTCAGGATCTCCCTGCCCGTCTCCTTGTCATTCAGATACGATACGTCGGCTACTACCTTCCGAAATCCCGCGGATGGCTGCTGATGCACCACTGTCTCGTTGGTGTACCAGTTGTCGTTTTCTATATAGATGATGTCCGCGTCGTAGATTTCCTCATAGTATTCCTCCTCCACCCTGGCCACGGACAGCTCCGGCTCCGGCACCGTAATCAGCAGCTCATCGCCGATCTGCAGAATGGAATTCTCGTCCTCCAGCTGATCGTTCATCTCGATAATGGTATCCATGGGGATATTTACCTTAATGGCAATCTCCGAGAGCGTATCCCCGGCCGCTACCTCATATATGCTGGGCGTCTCCTGCTCCATGATGACCAGGCTGATGGCCTGCTCCAGCCCCGTCAGCTGGCTCTCCGGAAGATAGGTCTCCACGATCTCCACATCATTCGCAAAGTCCATGGTCTGGATGCCCAGCTCATAGTCCTCGAACCTCACCCTCTGGGCCGTCTCCTGCTCTCCCGTAATATCCGTGATGAGGCTCTGGACGCCGGCCTCCACATAAGAATGCCAGTCATCCTCCGCCTGATCCGCCGCTGCCACCACCTCCGCGGTCAGCATGCCGAACTGCCGGTTCTCGTCATTTCTCAGCGCTATCGCGAATTTACCGTCATTGCCGTATTTATCGATGGCCGCCTGAAGAACCGCCTGGACGTCCCCAATGCTGGAAAGGTTGATGGTATACTCGTCCACCTTCAGGGTGTAGGAACGGTGCAGCGTCTGCCGGATACTGGAGCGCAGCGCCTCCTCCATCCGAGCGGCCACTTCCTCTTCCTCATCCACTTCGCCCCAGAGCACCTGCTCTCCTACCACCACCATATCCGCATCCATGAACACAAGCTCATCGCTTCCTGAAACCACGTTTTTCCGCGCCTGGAGCAGAAGCTCATCGATGCTGTCCTTGTCCCCCAGGGTACCCACATCCTGTCCGTTCACCTGGATATGGAAGAAATTCTCCCCTGTCTCCTCAAAGGGCGTGTAGCCCTTCAGGAAAAACAGACACAGGAACAGGGTTCCCACCGTAAACTTAATGTATGTAAATTTGTACTTTTTATGACTGCTTTTCTTCTTTTCCATTGTTTTCCCAAATCTTTCACTTTTGATTGAAATCTTCTATAGTATGTCCCGGCTTTTGAATCTTATGCATCACGCCTGCCGCTCCATTATCTGCGGATGCTGCGCGAAGAAGACAAGGAACATGATCAGCTGCCCCGGATTCCACACAATCTCCGTCAGGCCGAACATCATATACACGACACAGACGAAAAATGGAAGGATGGCATAAGGGTTATCCTTTTGGCGCGCCATATTTCTCCCCTGGACATACAGCAGGGCCGCCGACAGGACTATGGACACAATGCCGGCCGGTATCCCATAGGTATAGGCCATCTGCAGCCACAGGTTCTGGGCGTGTCTGGAGAAATAGTCCCCGTCTCCAATGATGTAATAGCCCTCTGACAGGCCATGTCCGAACCAGTTCAGATCGTCCCAGTACGCTTTGTAGATGGTCAGGCGGGTCCGCAGCGCCTCGTCCTCCGTCCAGGAGGTCTCTATCAGTTCCACCCTCTCCATCCCCTCAGATTCCTCGGCGGCATAGGCCCGCAGCAGAAAGGGATCGTTTTGTTCCGCGATCTTCAGCGTGCGGAGGATTCTGCCCAGCAGCGCGTCCATAAAATCCTCCAGCGACACATACTTCTCCGAATCCGCCGGGTCAAAGGAATGCACCTTGTCCACCGAGTATTCCCCCTCATACCAGACCGGATGGTGCAGAATGGCGGGCAGCCACCGTATGGTACCGTATACCGGCAGGAATGTCACTGTCACCGCCAAAAGCAGCGCCCCGCCTCTGCACGCGATCTGAATCCAGTTCATCCTCCAGATTCTCCGCATCACGAAAATGCCATAGATGCCTGTCAGCACAAAAGATACGATCCACGCCGTCCTGCACATCGTAAACAGCTGAAAAGAAAGCAGCCCGCCTGCCCCCAGCAGAAAGAAAAGCTTCCACCAGCGGCATGCCTTTCTCAGTTCCAGAATATGCAGCCTGCCCAGGCACATCAGATAGACGATCAGATAATAGAGCGCCATGGTATTGGAGTTGCTGAACGCCCCTTTATATCGAAGCTCATCATAGGGCCTGAATCCGTAAGCGTAGATTTGTATGGCAAAAAAAGACAGAATCGTTCCGTCTATGAGCCCCTCCCATAGCAGCCCGCGGTCCTGTTCCGGGAAATCCGTGAGATAGAAGCAGCCGAACATCAGCAGGAACCACAGGGGCCACCATCTCTCGCTGACGGACGCGATCATCAGCACGGAAAGCGCGATCCATGCCCATCCCGTCAGCCCCGGGCGGAAGGCCGTTTTTTTCTCCACAATCACTCTGCGGAAAAAATATCTCACGGCAATCCCGATCCAGCAGACATTCAGCACAGCCGTCTGCGCCTCTCCCCAGAGGAATTCTCCCCTGTGGGACAGCCAGTAAAAATGGACGGCGATCATGGCCGCCCCACAGAGCAGCATGTAGGCGATGCTGACACGGTCTATCAGCTCCCTGAATGGCAGCGCGCTGAAGATCAGCACCATCATGACCAGCCCGGTACAGTTGGCCGCGGCCTTCCAGACATTTCCGACCTGGGTGGCGCGCAGGAACTCAATCAGGTTGATCGCCATAAAACACAACAGATACAATGTCCTTTTAGTAAACAATTTCTGTGCAAGCTTTCTCATCGGCTCTCCCTGCTCTGTATCAGTTCTTTTTCACACTGTATCCAAATGTCCCCACGGCTTCCCCGCACGTATAATAAACCCCATGCGAATAGACGATGGGGTCTGCCTCTTCCAGGTGGAATTTGTTTCTTTCGTCCATATATTTCCTGTCGGCATGGACTGCCGCCACATCGGCCAGGAACATATGGTGGGAGCCAAGCGGCGTAACCGTGCGCACCCGGCACTCAATGTTGACGGGGCTCTCTCCGATTAACGGTGCCCCCACCGTCCGCGCCGGCAGCGCCGTCAAGCCCAGTTCTTTAAATTTATCCACATCCCTGCCGCTCTTCACGCCGCAGTAATCCGTGGCGAAAGCCAGCTCCCTCGTCGTCAGGTTGATGACGAACTCCCCGGTCTTACGCAGAATCTGAAAGGAATGCCGCTCCGGGCGGACGGAAATGCTGACCATGGGCGGATTGGTACAGACCGTACCCGCCCAGCCAATCGTGATGATGTTATACCCTCCGTCCGAATCTGCCATGCTCACCATGACCACCGGCAGGGGGTAGAGCATATTGCCTGGTTTCCATACTTCCTTTGCCATATTCACCACCTGTCGGACAGCCTAAAAGGGCAATATGTGGAGTCCGCTGAGAACCTGGTAGAGCACGCCTGCCAGGGACAGTACCACAGCCGCCACGGAAACCCCCAGCACCGCGTTCAGCTTGCCCCTGACAGATGCCATATCCGCCTTCGTCTCAGACAGGGCCTCGCTCTGCCTGCCGCTCTCCTCCACCATCACGGCCTGTACATTGCGATATACCTTCACGCACTCCTTATGCACATTCTCTTCTACCAGATTCAGCCTCTCCGCCAATCCGCTGGATGCCTGCGCCTCCAGCTGTCCGCACAGCTGGTCTATCTTCTCCCCCACAGACGTAGAGAGCGTTTCCGTCCGGTCTGCCAGGGCTTCCATCCTTGCCGCCACGCCTTCGGTCAGCAGGCTGGTCTGGCCTGTCAGAGCCTCGGTCTGCTGTACCGCGGAGTTCTCTAACTTTTCCAGCCGCTCCTGCTGCTGTGCCATCAGCCTCTTAAGGCCCTCCACGCTCTCCTGCAGCGCCTTCGTCCTGCCCGTCCCCTCTTCCACGGCACGGGCCGTCTCTCCCTCCCCCGCCTGAAAGCCGGACAGCTTCGTGAATCCGTCGTCTATCAGCTTCTGCAGCTTCGACAGACATTCGTTGTATTCGGCTATCTGATTCTTCAATTTGTTCAGTTCTTCCACATCCGCGGCGGTATTCGCCTTGATGATCTCCTGCGCTGTCAGCTTCTGCGCCAGCTTGTCCATAAACATATCCATCTGTCTCCTCCTGACCTGCCCGCAGTCCCCGCGGACAGCTGTACCTTCCCGAAAATCCTATCTTCCGCGTTCTCTGGTAATGGCCAGTATCTCCTCGTTCAGTTT